>JBJKPQ010000188.1:0-82004 GCA_046706305.1 Bacteroidales bacterium | reverse complement strand
CATTATGAGACCCGGCATACCCTAATTTCTTTTGTTTAAAGCCAAAATGATATCAGCCAGCGTTGGGATCTTCTTTTATACTAATGATTTGTAACGGAAAATGTTTCAGATTATGCAAAACCAGGATGTTTTTACAGGTATTTACACCCACAAAAATATTTATCAATATGATGCCGGTCCGGTAAGTATCATCGCCTGGTAGGCGAAATCCCAAAGTAAGCACAAGATTCCTTATTCTCTTTCGCAGGCATGCTTAGTCGATCATACCCTGAACCACGAAGCAAGTTATCATCGAAAGACAATGTTTAAAACACACAGGATATTTAGAAGCCTGTCGATTTGGGCAATATTGTCAGATAGTGTGAAGGTTCGATAGTTACCGCAATATTCCTTTCTCCGGCAAGCTATTGTGCCCCTGCACCCTTTTGAAATCCAATCCGGACAGTCGTATCTAAAAAATATACAGATGTTGCTTAAATGTTTGTTACATCTGTATATCTGTGCATAAAAATAGTTATTGTATTACCCAGTCGGTATACTTTGAAGACCATGTACACAGTTTATTCAATTGCTCATCTACAGTCTTTAGCTTTTCATTAGCTTTCAGACCTAATTCACCAATAGTGCCATCAGCATTAAAGTATTTGTCGCGGTCATTCTCTGATTTTACCACTGCAATCATGCCTATTTCATTATTATTTTCACCTCTGATACCTTTGGTTAGGTAATATTTCCATTCTGGACGTGCTTTTTCGGCCGCCGGGATGTAAGTGTTAATTAAGTAGCTTGTAACCTGGTCCATTGTAACCCCGGGATTAAGGGTAATTGTCATGGTGTGAACACCAACAAGATTTCCTTTTTGCAGACTTTGTCCAAAAGCCAATCCTGCCATCAGGATTAACGCTAAGAAGAGTGGAATCTTTTTTTTCATGATTAATAGTTTTAAGATTGACAAAGAATGAAGACCTGTTAATATGATACTATCAAGACGTAATTATTTGGATTGTTGGATAGATTTTTTACCATCCAAACCTCTTCCTTTTCAGCTTTCTTTTGCGTACAGCTTTAGATTATTTAGGGAATTCTCATGAAATTATTCTCATCCAAATACTTCCCGGAGTTGTGGAAAAAAGGTTTTATCAGGTTTGTTACCCGATTTTACATTTTAGAGATTTACACAGCAAAATTATGACATAAATGAATTAAAGTCAAGTATATATGGAAGTTAATAGCTGAATAACAAAATCCGGCGACCGGCACCCGGAAGACCGGTACCCGAATCCTGGAACCTTCGATCGCCTGAACAATGAATTACTACTTAATTACTACCGGATGACTTCGGATTATTTGTCTTTGAATCAGCCGGATATCGATAAGGACTGCTTTGCTACGTCTCTTACAATAGAAAATCGTAAGAACTTACCAGCCAGTAACTAATAAAATAGTAACTTACATATTGGTTAGTTCGAAATATTAACATAACTTTGTTAAAAAATCAGTAATGAAAGCGCCATTTGTATTTGGGAAAATTGCCACGAAGGCTGATTTTACTGACAGGGAAAATGAGGTCCTCAGACTTGCTTCAAATTTCATCTCAGGAACTAATTCAATACTTATTTCACCAAGAAGGTGGGGTAAATCTTCTCTGGTTGTCAAAGCTTCAGAAGTGGTATTGAAGAAAAACAGGAAGATAAAATTTTGTTTTGTTGATTTGAATAATGTTCGCACAGAGGAAGAATTTTACAAGAACCTCGCTACGGCAATCCTGAGAACATCATCAACAAAAATCCAGGTTATAGGAGAGAATGCCAGGAAATTCATGGGGAGGTTTATCCCGAATCTTACCTTTAGCCTTGGACCAGGAACCGAGATTAAACTGGGGCTCGACTGGAAGGAGGTTAGGAGAGACCCGGCAGATATAATAGACCTGCCTGAAAAGCTGGCCTCCGATTCCGGAATAAATATCATTATCTGCATTGATGAGTTTCAGAATATATCGGAATTTGAGGATCCTGTTGCATTTCAAAAGCAGATGAGGGCCCACTGGCAGCATCATCAAAATGTATCATACTGTCTTTACGGCAGCAAGAGGCATATGATGATGGATGTATTTTCATCTCCTTCGATGCCTTTTTATAAGTTTGGTGATATAATTTTTCTTGAAAAGATCCGGACAGCCGACTGGGTAAGATTTTTAACCAAAAGATTTTCAGAAACCGGCAAAAAGATAGGAGAAGAAGAAGCAGTCCTGATTTCAGAACTGGCAGATTGTCATCCTTACTATGTACAGCAACTGGCGCAGCAATCATGGTTAAGGACAAAGTCGGTATGCTCAGGGCAGATAATCAGGGAGGCATTTTCGGATATTATACTGCAGCTTAGCATGCTTTTTCAGACCATTACCGACGGTCTTAGCAATACCCAGTTAAATTTCCTGAAAGCTCTTCTTTCAGGAGCCGATCAGCTGAGTTCGCAGGAGAACATTATTAAATTCCGGCTGGGTACATCTGCAAATGTTGTTAAGATCAGGAAAGCACTGATCAATAAGGAAATAATTGACACCAGCCAAAACAATCCGTTCTTTCTTGATCCATTGTACAAGCAATGGCTCCGTGATTACTACTTTAAATTATAAGATGATATCTGGAATTAGGCCTTACTGCTTTTCAGAAAGCTACGTTGTACAAAGAAAATTCTCTGGGGCCGAGTGAAATCCAAAATAAATGACAGGCCATCCAGAAGGGGAATCCAACCAAATAGGCCTTCAGGAACGCTCGAACAAGGAATTACCATGAATGACCATTGAATAACGGTGCGAAGCACCCAATGATTACCGAATAGTTTTTCTAAACCACGGATTAACAAGGATTTAACACGGAGTCTGCACTATTGCCACACTTTATTCTGAGTGCCCCTTGCATACTTCAGGTGACTTGCTACAAATCTGATTTCAGACCATGTTACCTTGTCCCCCAGTGTTTCCTTCACGGGTGCCAGCCTTAGATCGTCGCTGTCTTGGAAACATCCGGCAATGAGTTCAGTTTTTTCCTTTGACACAAGACTGCTGAGCGCAATTTCACCCGTGCCGGTGAAATATGCCAGGTGTCTCTCTATTGTAGTAATACTCAGGTTTCTCTCCTCTGCAATTTCTGCGATTGATTTACCTTCCCTGAATAAGTCGAGACTTATTTTCTTTGTCTCGCGTTTTACTTTTTTTGGTTTTTTCTCAACTGAAGGTTCGTCCTGAGGCTCAATATTCTCTTTTTCGCAGTATGAATTGATGATCTCCAGCATCTCTTCCCCGTATTTTTCCGATTTCTTCTTTCCCATTCCTTTTACCAGCCTGAGAGCTTGCTGCGACCGGGGCATCAAAGCTGCCAATGCCACCATTGTTTTCTGTGGCAGTATCATGTAATGAGGAAGATCTGATTCCTTTGCTTTGATATTACGCCATTCCTTAAGCAGGCGTAATAGTTCAGGATGAGAAATCACCGGCGAGGTATTGGTTACAGTACTGGCCGGGCGGGATCTTTTTGCAGGAATCTCGACAGCCGCCCTTGACCTGGCAGTAAGGTATTTACTTATTTCGAAACCCGGTCTGACAGCATCGAGGCAGACAAGCTTTGTCTCTGCTTCCTTTCTTAATCGCTCCAGTGCCTCATTAACAGATTTCCTGACAGCCCTGTTGTCTGTTTCAACCGAAATGCCGTTAAGTATCTCACTCATATGTTCTTCCAGCTTAGTCCGGAAAAATCCGGCGGCCTTTTTAATCCTTTCCTGGAGAAGGTCGTCTGACCCTGGATCCGTTGAGGCCGCCAGGAGTACTTTCAGATGAGGCTGAAATTTCACTGATACCTCTGCCAGATCAGTTCGTATGCCGTTTGATGCTTTCACAAGCAAATCGCGGGGATTACCCAGGATACTGTTCGAATGCTCTTCGACAACCTTCAGGCAGTAACTGATCCTGCGGGTGAGTGCTGTAAAATCGAAAAGCTCTGTAAGTAATGCCTGCTGGTATTCTTTTCTCGATTGTTCAAGCTGGATACTGTCGGGCTGATTTTGTTCTGTTCCATCAATAAAATCGGAGATAACACGATTGCCGATTATGCTTCCCCTGTGGATCCTGCTGCTTAATACAAGCCCATCCAGTGAACGACACCGGCTCAGCGCCACATAAACCTGTCCGTGCGCAAAGGCAGCACTTGCATCAATGACTGCCCTGTCGAACGTTAGTCCCTGGCTCTTGTGTATTGTAATTGCCCAGGCAGGTTTAAGAGGGTATTGTGTGAAGGTACCGATGATCGTTTCTTCTATCTCCCTGGTCTCTTCATTGAGAGTATATTTCATGTTTTGCCATTCCGCCATCTCCACACTTATTGGAAAATCATCACCGGGACACCGGACAATAATCTTATCATCGTCGAAGGATTCCACTTTACCAATCTTCCCGTTAAAGAATAGTTTTTCGCCCGAAAGGTCTTTCTTTACAAACATAACCTGTGCGCCTTCCTTCAGCACCAGCTCAGGGGAGTTAGGATAGGCAAACCCGGGAAAATCATCTTTTACAATAGCAGTAAATGAATGGGCTTTGCCGGGCAGCTTATCAAGCTTTGAATTATTTATTGCCTGAGCCTGGCTGTTATGGGTGGTAAGGGTAATGTATCCACCGTTGGTATCAGTATCAAAGTCAGGAATAAACCTAAGGTTAAGTTCATCAAGGACCACCGGATCGGCCTGGTTGTCGCGTATCCTGTTCAGCAGGTTAATAAAGGTCTGATCTTCCTGCCTGTAAATATGTTTCAGCTCTATGGTGAGGTAATTGGTGCTGCAGAGGGCCCTGCTTCCGAAGAAATAAGGAGTGTCGTAATATTTTTCGATAATCTCCCTGTCTTCCTGTGTTACTACCGGAGAGAGCTGTTGAAGATCGCCTATCATTAACATCTGCACTCCGCCAAAAGGCATGTTGTGTAACCGGTACCTTCTCAGTGCGGCATCTATGGCATCCAGTGTATCAGCCCTTACCATGCTTATCTCGTCAATCACAAGAAGGTCGAGGCTTTTAATAATATTAACCTTCTCGCGGCTCATTTTATGACTCTTCCTTTCTTTCTGATCCGTCCCGCTATCGTTGTTACTTTCAGCAGTGTATAATGAAGGAATAAAAGGGTGAAAAGGCAATTGAAAAAATGAATGTATCGTAACGCCTCCTGCATTAATAGCAGCCACTCCTGTAGGGGCAACAACTATCATACGCTTTGGGGAAAGTTTTTTCAGGTCTTTCAGGAAGGTTGTTTTGCCAGTCCCGGCTTTCCCTGTGAGAAAGATGTTGCGGTTTGTGTATTTTACAAAATCAAATGCGAGTTGCAGTTCCCTGTTGGAGTCATTTTCCATAGTAGATCAAAATATATCCTGAGGCATAAAATTATAAAAATGCAGATATCCCCAATTGTGATTCCCAATCAAACTTAATTATGCTGAACGCAGCGAGCGTCGTATAACAAATTTACAAATTAAATCCTGTAAAACGAAATTGTTGAGAGTTAAGTGGAAGAAGGTATCAAAGAGGAGGCACCGGTGATATTTTTTCAGGTCTTGATGCATCATGTTTCCAGGGAGCCAGTCTTTTCTCATGATTCCTGATTCCAGGCACATAATCAAAAACTATATAAATGAAGTATTTATTTAAAGATCGTTATTTTACAGGTTACCTGGTGATATACTCTGTCACACTGGTTATGATGAGCCTGATTGAACATTTTCCTGTTTCCAATGCACTCGCTGTCCTCTTAATAATAGGGGTGTTTTTTTCTTTGGTTGCATACTACTTCTCGAAATCATCTGTACCGCTGATAAGCCTGCGTCCTGTCCAAAAGAGGGAAAGCCTTCTTCTTGTTGTATTGTTGGTTTATATTGTTTTGATCCTTACAATTGGTTTCAATAAAATAAAACTCCTTATACCCGCCGGTACAAACGGATCTGAAAAACTCAGCGATCTTGTATTATTGTTTTATAAGCTGACAGTATTTGTACTCATACCCTTCCTTCTTTATAAGTTCCTGTATAAATTCAGGTTACGCGATTTTGGCCTCGTTGTAAAGGCAAAAGAGTTTTTTACCAGGAAGAATATTGTGATCATCCTTGCCATGGCTTTGATAATTTTTTGCTTTCAGTACTTCCTGGGAAACGGGGCAGCACCAATCCGCGAAGGCCTGATCACAAAAAAACAGTTATTAATCGGGTTGCCACTTTTATATGTCTTTTTAATCTTTAATGTCGGACTGGTTGAAGAATTCTTTTTCAGAGCATTACTGCAATCAAGGATTTCTGTAATAACAAATTCCGAAATCGGCGGGATTACAATAAGCGGACTGCTTTTCGGTCTGGCTCATGCACCGGGATTTTACCTCAGGGGAGGGGGGACCCTCGATAATCTTGGTCAGCACCCCTCATTCTTTATGTCTGCTGGCTACAGCATTGTCGTGTTATCTGTCGGAGGTTTTTTCCTGTCAATTATATGGAGTAAAACAAAAAACCTGTGGCTTGTTGCAGCTATTCATGCATTTATGGATGTACTTCCGGGTCTGAAAGAATTCATCACCACATGGGGGATCCGGTAGAGAATTGATAAGATTAATTAAGGACTAATACAATTTATGTTTCTGTTATGATTTCCCGGCCTGGCAAGCTGTTGTTGCCGGGGCAGACTTAGTATTCAATTGTTTCTCCTCCCGGACCATTTTCAGGACCTCCATGCCCTCTGCCATTGTTATCCCTTTTAAGGCGATAGCTGAATGTTAAAAGGACCTGTCTCATCCTGAACTGATGTTCGCTTCTTGAATATAAGCCTTCGCTGTTTACTATATAAGATCTTTTCCTGCTATTGAACAAATCCCTGATGTTAAGTGCCAGTGTCCCCTTACCCTTAAAGAGATCTCTTCTTACCCCTGAATCCACATACCACGATGCAAGTTCTTTGCCCTGCGGTGTGTTTCTGGGAGCCCTGTAATTGAGTGATGACTGTATCTCGAGTTTAGAGATTCTCAATGACAGGGAAGATCTGTTGATCCAGGAATATGAAGTTGTTGAAAAATCCTGCGACTCATATTTCCCTTCCATCACTGCCTTGTAGAAATTAAAGTCGGAATTCAGTCGAAGCACTTTATTCAGCTGCAGGTCAAAGTTGTTCTCCATCCCATATACATGCTGAACTGATATATTTATTGGCTTGATGTGTGTGATGCCAGACTGGTCGACACTTGAAAATCGTTGTATTACACCTGTCCTGTAGCGGTAGTATGCCGTTGCCATGATATTAAATATGTCATTCTCAAAAAGGTAAGCTGTTTCATAGGAGTCGGTATATTCGGGATTAAGATCAGGGTTTCCCTGCATTAGTATCCGGGAGTCGCCAAACCCGTTGTAAGGCAGCAGATCACGAAAGTTGGGACGGTTTAACCTGCGGCTGTAGCTTACCTGGAAGGTGTTACTCTCATTCATCTTATATGATATATTGGCACTTGGAAAAAAGTCAAGGTAAGTACGATGATTTCTTTCCCCGGTTCGTTTAAGCTCTGACGTTATATCGGAATATTCGCTTCTTACCCCTGCCTGGAATTCAAATGATTTTACCTGGAAACTTGTCATTATATATGCAGCCGATATTTTTTCCACATAATCAAGATTATCAGTAAACTCGGGAAAAGCAATCCATTCACCATTATCATCAAGCCTTTCAAGAAAATAGTCGCTTTTTACAAAGCGTAAATTGCTTTTGATACCCGTCTCCAGTTTGCCATTATCAAGGTATGGATGAACATAATCTGCCTGTAACAGGTAGTTATATTCATTTTCCCCCGTACCACTCTTTTCATTCAGCACGTTTTCCCCTGCAGGGTTGAATTGCGCTATATCTGCTTTTTCCGGCTCAGTATTCTGCATCCATTTCAGATCGAAAGTGAGTTCCTGTCCCTCCCTGTCAAACTTTTTTCTGTAACCCAGTGCCGCTTCAAGGTTATTCTCATTTGCCTTTTCAGTTTCATTCCTTTTATATGACTGGAGGAATATGTCATTTATGGAGTAATCTGAATATGCTATTTCATTTTTTGATGTTTCATTCGAATTTTCATAGATAAGCGAACCGGTAAGGATGCTTTTTTCAGAGAAGAAATAGTCGATGCCAAAAGTGAAGTTCTGTGACAGGCTTTGCCGCCTGTTTTTACTTATCTCTGTGAAGGCAAAACTTGTATCCGTACCGTTATATGCCTGGTATGTGCTGCCACGGCCCCTGTCGTAACGGTTTGTTATCCCGTAATTGGAAAAGAAATTGAGTTTGTCCTTCCTGTAGTTTATACTATATGAACCCTCCAGGAGAAAGGGATAACCGGTATTAGCCGAAAAAGTACCATTTAAACCCTTATTCTTGTTTTTCTTAAGTACCAGGTTGATGATCCCCACTTCACCGGTGGCATCAAATTTTGCAGAAGGATTTGTTATTACTTCCACCTTTTCAATTATATCACCCTGTAACTGACGAAGTGCATCAGTACTTTTTAACCCGATCAGACCTGATGGTTTACCATCGACAAGAATCCTTACATTCTGACTGCCTCGTAATGTTACTGTGCCGTCAGACTCAACTGCTACCGAGGGTACCTTATTTAACACATCTGCTGCACTTCCCCCCATACTTGTTATGTCTGACCCTATATTGAACACTTTCTTTTCAAGACTTAACTGTAGCTGGCTTTTTTCACCTGTTACAACAACCTCATCAATCATTGCTGTTTTTTCCACCATAACGACCCCTCCCAGGTCAATGTCAGTATTCTTTACAACAAGGTCAGGAATGATAATCGTTTCATATGAAATGAAAGAGATTTTTAGGTAATAATTACCTGCAGGTGTCCTGATCTCGAACTTACCGCTTTCATTTGCAGTAACCCCGCTAACCATGGCAGAATCCGCACTGTTATACAACAGGATATTGGCGAAAGGTATCATGGCATTTCCGCTACTCCTGGTATAACCGGTTATCCTGTAGTCGGTTATTATAGATTTCTGCGCTTTTGCCAACGGTAAAACACTGATCAGGATAAATAGGATAAGTAATTTTTTCATGGCTGAAGATCATTATTGAGTTTTATTCAAATTTCATAACTAAACCATTTGTATTGTAAAAAATGTGTCCGAACCGGAACAAATGGATATTGAAACAGCAAATAATTCAATTAAAATAGCAGGCAGGCGTTACTCACACAATCAGAAATATGTGAAGACGGGTTGAGTGACAGGATAGCGGTAATAATAACTCAGTTTTTGTAATGCTGTCACCTCATTATAAATGTGATTTTTACACTTCAGGGAATTAACTTGCATATAAATAAGCACCTCCTGAAAAGGTCATGCGGTCGTGCGGTTGTGCGGTCATGCGGTCATGCGGTTGTGCAGTCGTGCGGTCGTGCGGTGGTGCAGTCATGTGGTCGTGCGGTCGTGCGGTCATTCTTTGTCAGCCGCTGCAAAACGCATACCTCTGACGAGAAGCACTTTCCGGAACAGGACTGACTGTAGCAGGAGGGCTGATGTATGGTAAAATGACTTCACTGTTCCATGAGCCTGGCATCTGATCCAGTATACAGAAAAAATTCTTATCTTTAATTACTTAAAAATGAATTCAGTATATTTTAAGATATTTTATTAATTGAAAACCGGTAATCTCAAGAAACTTAGTTTATGAAAACATTCCTCAGGTTAATAATTGTTACGCTTGTTGCAGTCTTATCCGGATGTAATAACGAAAATCTACCGAAAGCAAAGGTTACTATTAAAGACGGGATCATCCAGGGTACCATGGAAGACGGGGTAGCTGTCTTTCGTGGGATACCCTTTGCTGCTCCTCCGGTAGGTGACTTGCGGTGGAAGGCTCCCCAACCCGTCAAGCCGTGGGCAGGAGTTCTCTTGGCCGATTCATTTGCTCCTGCACCTGTTCAGCCAAGGGTACAGTGGATGGGCGATTTTAAAATGTCGGAAGACTGCCTGTATCTTAATGTCTGGACCCCAGCGGTTTCAACGAAAGCTAACCTGCCGGTGATGGTCTGGATATATGGAGGGGGGTTCTCCAACGGTGCCACATCATTACCCATGTACAACGGGGAGAACATTGCCAAACAAGGTGTTGTCTTTGTCAGTGTTGCCTATCGACTGGGAGCCCTGGGTTTTCTTGCCCATCCGGAGTTGTCGGCGGAATCGCCGAACGGTACCTCTGGTAATTACGGGCTTCTTGATCAGATTGAAGCACTCAAGTGGGTGCAGGACAACATAGTAGCTTTCGGTGGTGATCCGGGCAAAGTGACCATCTTTGGGGAATCAGCCGGTGCCATATCGGTAAGCATCCTTTGTGCCTCACCCCTGACCAAAAGTCTTTTTGAAGGAGCCATAAGCGAAAGCGGCGGGTCATTTGCTCCTGTGGGTGATAACAGGGACAACGGTGCATATATGCCATCACTGAAAGGATCTGAGCAGACGGGACTTGAATTTGCTAAAAGAATGGGTGCAGAAAATATAGCGGCATTGCGTGCCACGCCATATGAAAAATGGCTTAACGATCCGCTTTCGCAGATGGGTGGTTTCTGGCCCACGGTTGATGGTTATGTGATTGCAGGCGACCAGTATAAGCTCTACCAGGAAGGCAAATACAATGATGTGAATGTGATTATCGGAACCAATTCGGATGAAGGATCAATGTTCGTCCGGCCGATGGATCCCAAACAGTATAAAGAGACCATCAAATCACGTTTTGGTCCCCTGGCCGACAGGGCACTGGAACTGTACCCTGGCCACGACAGCCTGGAGGTCTATCATTCCCTTTCAGACATTTTCCGAGAGACTGCCTTTGCATGGCCGTCATATACCTGGTCTAACCTGCAGTCAGAGACCGGCAAGTCAAACGTATTCGTCTATTATTTTGACCAGTTCAGGCCTGTGCCGCTTTTCGCAAACGGACCTGCCCAGAAAGGTGCAGCTCATTCATTCGAAATGGCTTATGTCTTCGGACACCTGGATCAGAATCCCGGTCAAAAGCCGACAGATGACGAACAGGCACTATCTGATATTATGATAAAGTACTGGACCGACTTTGCAAAGACAGGTGATCCGAACGGAGAGGGTCTGCCCGAATGGCCGGAGTACAAAAAAGGAGAGAAGACGGTCATGTACCTGAAAGGTGCAAACCCGATACCCATTGCTGAGCCCAACCTTGATAAGCTTCAGTTCATGAATGATTATTTTAAGTGGCTTAGGGAGAAGTCAGGCGACCAGTAATCGGTGACCGGCGACAAGGGAAAAATGTTGTGCAGTCTTGTGGTCATGTCTTGCCAGCCGTGGCCTTGGCGAAGGCTGTCGGTAGTTATCTCAGACTCCCCTCCTCCGGAGGGGTGGGGGTGGGTTAGTAAGTGAGAGTGAGAGAGCTGGAGTAAAAGTTGATTCAATCAGGTTTTCCCCGGAAGGGTGATGTAGGTGGTAGTTGCAGGGTCATGCGGTACAATCGTTTGCTTCGTGAGTAAAATATTCTACAGCTTGTGATAAATGGCGTCTTTCCATAAAGGAATTGTAGTATATTGTGAAACGCTTATAACTAAAAAAATTACCTATGAAACTACTCCGATTCATTCCATTATTCCTATTCCTTATATCAAATACTGCGATATCGCAGACCGGGTCCGATTATGACAGCAACTGGCCTGCCTGGAGGGGGCCGCTTGCCAATGGCATTGCTCCTGAAAGCAATCCTCCTGTTTCGTGGAGCGAGAGTAGCAACATTAAATGGAAAACCACGATACCGGGGAAAGGATTTTCAACGCCAATAATCTGGGATAAATATATCTTTGTTACCACGTCCGTAGCCGAAGAAGGAAAAGCCGGGTCAGAAATGATGCCTTATACATTCAAGGTGCTGGCATTGAACCGTTCCGATGGGAAAATTCTGTGGGAGAGGACAGTTGCCGATGAAGAGGTTCAGGATCGAATCCACCAGACAGCAAGTCATATATCAACGTCGTCGGTAACAGACGGCAAGTTTCTGTATGCCTATTTTGGATCAAGCGGGCTCTTTTGCCTCGATTTCAAAGGTAATATAATATGGAAAAGGGATTTCGGCCAGATGCAGAAAAGAATGAATTTCGGTGAAGGATCCTCGCCTGCATTATACGGCAATAAATTAGTAGTACTCTGGGATCATGAAGGCCAATCGATGATTTATTGCGTTGACAAGACTACAGGAAAGGATATCTGGATAAAGGAACGGGATGAACCATCGTCATGGTCTACCCCCCTTGTTATTAATTATGACGGGAAGGTGCAGGTAATAACCGCTGCCTCGAATAAGGTCCGCAGTTATAACATTGATAACGGTGATATAATCTGGGAATGCAGCGGATTAACAAGTAATGTTATTCCTAGTCCCGTTTTTGGAGACGGGTTTCTCTATGGTATGAGTGGATACAGGGCTAATTCCCTGATGGCAATAAGGTTGTCTATTGCCAAAGGCGATATTTCGGGCTCAGATGCTGTTATTTGGTCAGCAAACACGGGTACACCTTATGTGCCGTCTCCGCTTCTTGTCAATAACAGGCTTTATTTCTACAGGCAGAACAGCGGTGCCTTATCGTGCCTTGACGCCTTAACGGGTAAGGTCTTTTATGCAACGAAAATGCTTGAAGGTATGGGAGTTGTATACAGCTCTCCTGTTTATGCCAATGGAAGAATTTACCAACCCGGTGGTTCCGGACTTACATATACACTGAAAGATGGTCCGGACATGGATATCATTTCAGAAAACAAACTGGATGACTCTTATACTGCATCGCCAGCTATAGCCGGTGATGAGCTATACCTCAGGGGACTAAAATACCTGTACTGTATTGCTGAAGAATAGGTTGGGTGGTCGTGCAGTCGTGCAGTCTTGCAGTCTTGCAGTCTTGCAGTCAGGATATCAACCGATACAGACTCAGATATTAACTTTCTGATTGTTTCAAAATCCGAGCCAATCTTATGAAAGGTTTTAAATGGTTGTAGAAAACAGTTTCTTCTTAAAATAGAAAGCGACATTCACCAGCCCAATCATCACGGGAACTTCGACAAGGGGACCGATAACAGCGGCAAAGGCTTCGCCAGAATTTATTCCGAAGATAGCAATTGCCACAGCTATAGCCAGTTCAAAATTATTACTGGCTGCAGTAAACGACAGGGTTGTTGATTGTTCATAGTTAGCCCCTATTCTCCTGCTCATGAAGAATGATACAACAAACATTATAATTAAGTAGATGATCAGTGGTACAGCAATCCGGATCACATCCAATGGGATTTTTATAATGTATTCCCCTTTCAGTGAAAACATTACAATAATTGTAAACAGAAGTGCAATCAGTGTCAGCGGACTGATTTTAGGAATGAATTTAGTATTATACCAGTATTTATCCTTTATCCGAATTAAGACGAATCTTGTAAGGAAACCGGCTATAAAAGGAATTCCAAGATATATGAATACACTTTTTGCTATCTGCCCGATAGTTATCCGGGCAACAGTTTCATTTGCCGGCAAACCGAACCATTCGGGCAGGATAGCAATAAACAGGTATGCATAAACCGAGAAAAACAACACCTGGAAAATTGAGTTAAATGCAACAAGTCCGGCAGCATATTCAGTATCTCCTTTTGCGAGCTCGTTCCAGACAATAACCATAGCGATGCAACGTGCCAGCCCGATGAGGATCAACCCGTACATGTAGTCAATATTGAAGCGCAGGAAGATGATTGCAAGAATGAACATCAGAACAGGACCAACTATCCAGTTTTGTACCAATGATAATCCAAGAACCTTTGTGTTACGAAAAACATCACCAAGTTCCTCGTATTTGACTTTGGCAAGCGGCGGGTACATCATTACAATTAATCCAATTGCAATGGGGATGTTAGTTGTACCTGACGAGAGACTGTCCCAGAATTTTGCTATTCCAGGCTCCGACCATCCTGTAAAAACACCTGTGAACATTGCGAGAAATATCCACAGGGTCAGGTAGCGATCATGAAATTTCAATCGTTTTTCTGATGTCATACCTGTGGTTTGATCTTTTGAAACAATCCAGTCAGCTTATTCCTGTATATTTCGGCGATTTGTGTTTCATGTTCTCCAATGGGTTTAACAGGAACCAAATCAATAACTTCGTTGTAATTTAACGCCGAGTCATATAACAAATTTATTGCAGCCAAAAGAGAGTGCTGAACTGTTTCTTTGCTTTCCATGTCGTTCAGGCCCATCTGTAATCCCAGATCCTGTATCTCTTTCCACTGGAACCAGAAATAAGTCGGCAGCATGGCGGAGACTATTGCATAGGCTTCGAGTTTCGATTCATCCGTTTCAAAAGTGTTTCCCATCACTTTTAACATTTCAAGTAAAGACTGTTTTTCGCCTGATGGGTATTCAGACGAAAAGGAAACCGGATTATAACCTTTATTGATGTATGAAGTGGCATTGGGAATCATCCGTGCTATATTATTTGTTGGCAGCAGCGATGCAATTTTTGAGATACTGATCTTTGGAGCCAGTGAAACTACCTGTGTTTTGGCAGAAACCGAATCTTTAATTTTTTCCAGTGTGTCGATAATTACAGGAGGGTGCAGTGCAATAAATACAATATCCTTTCTTGCTGTTAATTCGCATGAATCAGATGTCTGAATTGTTGGATACTGTTTTTTGAGAGCATTAAGAACTTCAGAATTTGTATCGCAAACCAGTACGGAAGATAACTCAATTTGCTTATTTTTCAGGGCTTGAAGAATTATCCTGGTGATTCTTCCTCCGCCAATAAAACCAACTGATTTTAAGTCCATGATTTTTATTTTTTTTGAGGTTTATATTGATTGAAGTTATTAGTTATCCATTTAATTACACCTGGTTAAGGGCTATTTCCCCGGCACAACAGCCCGGTAACATGCCTTTTCTTAATAGTTCACACTTCAAGACTTATTTCGGAAAAATACGAAACACCCGGTTAAAATTTTTTCAGTTTCCTGTGTTCCGACTTATAAATTCATTATTCTGCAATTCTCTTTATTCCGACTGTATTAAACATTTGAAGAACTTATATTCCACCCGGCCATATGCGAGTCTTTAAACTTTTTTACGAGATATGGCCTTTTTAAACATTTTGTGGGAAAAATTTAATCCATATTAATTCATTTCGGTATTTCCCGAAACAAATTTATTTGTTTTTTTGCTTTAAATGCAAATTCTAAGGAAATATTAATGGATAATTTTAATTGTTTGCCTGAATGTAAAGGTGATATTGCTCACTTTGCTCAGTATTTTCCAAAAGGGGTAATTGAATAATAGTTGACCGCGTCCTCCGTGACTCTGCTCCGAAGCTTCCTTTACTATTTGTTGCTAATGTTGATCAAATAGCGAAGGAGCAAGCCCGGAGTAGGTTTAGCGATTTTAAATGTTATCAATAAAAAAGCCCTCCTTCGCTTCCTCCTTCATTTCATTACGGAGGACAAAGAAAGCTACGGAGGGCGGAGCCCTCCTTTGCCAATTATATCGAAAATTTTCTGTGAAATATTAAAGTAGTCTAAGAAAAAGTTGTGGACTGTGTCCACCGTGACTCTGCTCCGAAGCTTCCTTTACTATTTGTTGCTAATGTTGATCAAATAGCGAAGGAGCAAGCCCGGAGTAGTTTTAGCGACACAAAATTTAATCAATAAAAAAACCCTCCTTCGCTTCCTCCTTCATTTCATTATGGAGGACAAAGAAAGCTACGGAGGGCGGAGGTGGAGCTGGCGGGAGTCGAACCCGCGTCCAAACAAGGAGACCATATGCTTTCTACATGCTTAGTCCTGCTTGTTTTTCGTGACCGGTCAGCTGCAGAACAACCTAACCTGTCCTTATTTCCTGTTGTTTTCGCCTTTGGGCAGGAACATCCCTCCGACTAGCCCCGGATTCCGTGCGCCTCCTTATCGGGTTGGATCAGGGCAGAACCGCCCGGGAGACGTCTCGTCCCGACTCATGAGCCGGGATAAAGCTTAGGTTACTTTATTCGCTTAAGCAGCGAGAGCAAAATTAGATTCGCCAGTTAATTGTTTGTGACCCTGTATAAGTGACGTGTCACCACACACTGCATGCTTACATACCACCTCTCATGCTGTCAAAACCAGGTCAGCCCCGATTTTTATAAGTGCAAAGATACAATATTTGTTAATCCTTTTTTTATCTTTAGTTGTTATTTAACCGGGATACCTCAAAAACTATGCCCGGATGCTATGTTTAAATCAATTCTTAATACCAGATGCATAAACTAAAACTCTTCCTTCCACTGTTGCTTTTACCTGTTCTGTTTTCCTGTTCATCGAACAAGAATTATACAGGTTCAAAAATTGATTTTAAAAAGGTAAAGACAGACGCCGGCTATATTTCCGGCAAGACAGGCCAGGATGGCTCTGTTAAGATATTCATGGGGATCCCTTTTGCTGCTCCCCCTGTTGACTCATTACGGTGGAAGCCTCCACAGCCTGTTACCACCTGGTCCGGTGTAAGGGAATGTGTTACTCCTCCTCCGAGTGCAATGCAGGCCAAGCCCTTGCCTTTTATGATGTGGACAAAAGAGTTTATGGCTCCCCTGGAACCACTGAGCGAAGATTGTCTCTATCTCAATGTATGGACTCCTGCAAACCATACCGGCGACAAGCTTCCCGTTATCGTATGGATTCATGGAGGAGGATTTACAGGAGGCTCCGGAACAGTGCCACTGTATAACGGTGAGCAGATGGCAAAGAAAGGCGTTGTCTTTATTACAATAAATTACAGGCTGGGTGTCTTCGGTTTCCTGGCTCATCCCGAGCTCTCGGCCGAGTCGCCCGACAGCATATCCGGCAATTATGGTATACTCGACCAGGAAGCTGCCCTGAGATGGGTAAGTAAGAACATAGCTGCTTTTGGCGGTGATCCGGGAAATGTAACAATAGACGGACAATCAGCCGGTTCATTCAGCGTTAACGCGTTGATGGTCTCTCCTCCGGCAAAAGGACTGTTCCAAAGAGCTATAGGAGAAAGCGGAGGTATGTTCGCTATGAATTTTGGCATCGTCAATACAATGAAGAATGCCGAAGAAGCAGGCGTTAAATATATGGAGCGGGCAGGAGCCAGATCTGTAGCAGAACTCAGGCAAATGCCTGCGGATTCGCTGATCAAAATACCGGGGCGATGGGGAATCGTCATCGATAATCATGTGGTTATGCCTTCATGGAAGACCTTTAAAGAGGACAAACAGAATGATGTGCCTCTTATCTCCGGATGGAATGCTGATGACGGTATGAGCGGCAGGCCGATGAGCGCAGCCGAATTCAGAAAAAATGCCAGGCAGACCTACGGTGATAAGTATGATCAGTTTATAAAACTCTTCCCGGCAGGTGATGACCAGGAGGCAGCAGCATCGCAGAAGCTCCTGAATCAACTGCTGTTCGGCGTTCAGAACTATATATGGGCTGACCTTCAGAGCACTTATGGCCATAACCCTGCTTACCTCTATTACTTCAGTCATGTTCCTCCCGGTGAACCTGATTACGGAGCTTTCCATTCATCAGAATTCGGCTATGCCCTCAATAATCTCAAATTATGGGACAGACCTTTTGTTAAAGCCGATTACGACCTTGCCGGGCAGATGTCTTCATACTGGGTCAATTTTGCCAGGACTGGTGATCCTAACGGACCCGGACTTCCGGACTGGCCTTTCTTTAATAACGAAACAAACCAGGCCATGGAGTTCGCCGACAGCTCAGCAATGATAATAATACCGCATCTCGAACAGTTGAAATTCCTGGAATCATTCAACAGGCAGTAAGTTCCGTTGTTCTTAGGGCGAATTGATATTTTTTATGTTTATTTAACTTAATGTTTATAATGTTAAGGTGCTGAATTATTATCTTCACACTTTACACCTAAATCCACCTGTACAGATAAATGAATAAAACTCTAAAAGTCGGCATTCTCAGGGAGACCAAGAATCCCCCGGACAGAAGGGTGCCTCTTACTCCACCCCAGATAACACAGCTGGAAGAACTTTATCCTGAGATTGAATTTTTTGTCCAGCCCAGCGATATCAGGTGTTATTCAAACGAGGAATATGAATACCTCAATATTCCACTAAAAGAAGACCTGGGCGATTGCGATATCCTTATGGGTGTAAAGGAAGTCGACAGAAGGACATTCATCCCCGGTAAGGTTTATATGTTTTTTGCTCATGTAGCGAAACAACAACCATATAACCGCGAAATGTTTAAAGACATGGTTGCCGCGAACGTAACACTGATCGATTATGAATATCTTACATCGGCTGACGGGCAAAGGGTAGTGGCTTTTGGCAGGTATGCCGGACTGGTTGGTGCTTATAACGGTTTACGTGCCAGGGGCATAAAGACCAACAGGTTCAGGCTTAAACCTGCTCACCAGTGCCGCGACCTTGAAGAAATGTGGGCAGGTCTGCGACTTATCGAACTTAATCCCGGTCTGAAGATTCTTGTCACCGGCGAAGGAAGGGTAGCCAATGGCGCTGTTGAGACTCTTCAGGCTGCAGATATAGAGTATGTTACTCCGGAAGAATATATATCGCGGGAATTTGAGGTACCTGTTTTTACAAGGATAGGACCCGCACATTATACCATTCACAGGCAGGGCAGAAAATTTGACTTCGGTCATTTTGTTGAATGTCCGGGTGAATATGAATCGGCCTTTGAACCTTTTACAAAAACCACGGATATTCTTATTGCCGGCCATTACTGGGATCCCCGTTCCCCGGTGTTTTTTACTTCTGAGGAAATGACAAAACCAGATTTCAGGATCTCCGTCATAGCAGATATCAGCTGCGACATCAGGGGACCTATACCATCTACTTTAAGGGCCACAACCATATCTGATCCTTTTTATGGATATAACCCCTTTCTTGAATCGGAAGAGACTGCATTCTCACGGAATACCAATATTACCGTGATGTCTATCGACAATCTCCCCGGAGAACTTCCACGTGACGCTTCGCTCGACTTTGGCAGGCAACTGATGGGAAATGTACTGCACGATCTTTTTACCGGTTTTAACAGCCCGATGCTTGAAAAAGCAACTATACTCAGGGAAGGAAAACTAACAGAGAATTTTAGTTACCTGAAAGACTACCTGTATGAGTGAGTGGGAATACGGTATACGGTATATGGAACAAGGTATGCGATGCAAACTATATTTTGGTGGCCAGTGCCCTGTGCCTTTTGCCTTACTTCTTACGTCTTTATTCATCCTAAATCATAAATAATTATGCGCAAAATTTTACTCTTGCTTCTTCTTGCTCTGCCTTTTCAACTTCATGCTCAACAGGATGATGCTCCTGTTATTGGTGTTAGTGACAGGCGGGTGGATATTTTCGGGCTTAAGAATGCCCGCGTTGTGGTTGACTACCAGACCACTCTGGAGAAAGCTGATATACTTATTGCCGACGGAAGGATAGCGGCCATAGGTTCCGGTCTGGAATTCCCGGATGGTACAATTGTGTATGACATGTCAGGAAAAACAATATATCCTTCTTTCGTCGATATTTATGCAGGTAACTACGGGATAAAATCTGGATCGTCCGGGTCATCTGTAAATCCATATGCAGCTTTTATGACAACCGGTCGCAGCTCATCGCGTGAGACAAAACCGGAGCCGAGAATTGCAGACTACTGGAATAACGGGATCCATGCCTCGTATGATGTAACAGATGAGTTTATACCTGATAAAAAGACAGCTGATGAATACAGGAAAGCCGGGTTCGGGGCAGTACTGACATTTAAGGATAATGGTATTGCAAGGGGAACATCGGCACTCGTAACCACAGCAGACGGAAAGTCAAATAATGTTATTCTGAAAAACAGGGCTTCAGCTAACTATTCTTTTTCGAGAGGACAATCTGCCGATTTATATCCGATATCGCCCTTTGGTATCATAGCACTGCTCAGGCAGTTGAATTATGATGCACAGTGGTATAAACAGCTTCCTCCCGGGTACTTCCAGGATGATGGTCTTGAAGCCTATAATGCAAACCTCGGCCTTCCACAGATATTCGAAGTATCGAATAAGCTGGAAGCTCTGAGGGCAGACAAGATAGGAAAAGAGTTTGGTATCAGCTATATCATAAAAGGAGGGGGCGATGAATACCAGACTATTAATGATATAAAGAATACCGGCGATAAACTGATAATCCCGGTTAATTTCCCGGATGCACCTGATGTTAAGGATCCCTATGATGCTGCTTCGGTAAGCTATGTCGATCTGAAAAGCTGGGAAATGGCTCCTTCAAATCTTTCCAGTGTCTCGAAAGCCGGTATTACATTTGCCATTACCTCATCCGACCTGAAGAAAAGATCTTCCTTTCTCGATAACCTCAGGAAAGCAGTCAGTTATGGTCTGCCGGAATCGGAGGCTCTCAAAGCCCTTACTACGGTACCGGCAGAATATGTGGGTGCCGGTGCGCTGTTAGGAGCTGTACGGAAGGGTATGATAGCCAACCTTCTTGTAACGTCGGGTGATATCTTTAAGGACGACTGTGTTATATATGAAAACTGGGTACAGGGTACACCTTACCGGTTTGTAGATCTCAGGACAAAGGACCTGAGAGGAACATGGGCAGTTAATGTTGATACTGCAAAATATAAGATGGTTCTGTCAGGAACACTAAATAAACCCTCCGTTAAGTTAATGGAAGACTCTGCCTCAATAAAGGGCGCCACATTTTCAATTGACAAGGACCTGGTGACTGTTAACTTCGACAGGGCAAGCCACAAATTCAGACTTATAGGATATATAGGCGATAAGTCGATTGAGGGGAAGGGCCAGTTGGAAGATGGCACCTGGGTTAAATGGAATGCAGTTTTTGTAAGTGACTCCACCGGTAAATCGTCAACAGGTAGGAAAAAGGAAACGGAGGTCCACAAGACTGGTCCTGTAATATACCCTTTTGCTGCCTATGGCAGAACTGAAATACCACAACAGGAGGATGTACTGTTTAAAAATGCCATGGTGTGGACCAGCGAAAAAGAAGGTAACCTGGCTAATACAGACGTTCTTGTGCAGAAAGGCAAAATTGTAAAGATAGGTAAGAACCTTAAGGCCCCATCAGGTGTGAAGGTTATTGATGCCACAGGCAAACACCTTACACCGGGTATTATAGACCAGCATTCACATATAGCCATGGATGGTACCAATGAGATGGGACAGGCAATTACTTCAGAGGTAAGGGTAGGGGATATTATAGATCCTGAGGATGAGACCATTTACAGGCAACTATCCGGCGGTGTCACGCTCTCGCATATTCTTCACGGCTCTGCCAATCCCATCGGTGGTCAGTCTGTCCTTATAAAGGAACGATGGGGAAAGGATGCTGAAGGACTTAAGGTGGAAAACCAGGTGGGATTCCTGAAACATGCCCTGGGTGAGAATGTAAAGCGCATGTCGGGACGCTATCCTAACACAAGGATGGGAGTGGAGCAGATAATACGTGATGCATACCGGAGAGCCGAAGATTACAGAAATGAATGGGATAAATGGAATGCTATGAAACCTGCTGAAAAAGCCGGCAAAGTACCTCCGAGGAGAGATCTTGAGCTTGATGCCATTGTAGATGTCCTTGAAAAAAAGAGCTTTATTGAATGTCATTCGTATGTACAGTCAGAAGGTATTATGATTATGGACCTGGCGAGGGATTTCGGTGTGAAGGTTAATACACTTATTCATTGCAATGAAGGTTATAAGTATGCTGATAAAATTGCCGCCAACGGTACAGCCGCTTCTGTCTTCTCCGACTGGTGGGACTATAAGTACGAGGTTTATGAGGGCATAGCCTATAATGCTGCCATTCTTTTGCAGGAGGGAGTACTGGTATGCATTAACTCCGACGATGCCGAGATGGGAAGAAGACTTAACCAGGAAGCAGCCAAGATAATGAAATACGGGGGCATCAGTGAAACAGAAGCTCTTAAGCTGATAACAATTAACCCTGCTATTGATCTGCATCTTGGCGACAGAACGGGCAGTATTAAGGTTGGAAAGGATGCAGATCTTGTCTTATGGAGTGGTAATCCTTTGTCTGTTTACTCCAGGGTTCTGAAAACAATGGTTGACGGAACAGTATATTTTGATGAACAGGAGGATGCCGTGATGAAAGTGCAGATTGAGAAGGAGAGAAACAGGATCATCTCCGAGATCCTGAATGAGTCTTCATCGCAGAAGTCACCCGGTGCTTTTTCAAGAGCCGGCAGGCCTGCGGTAGGAGCTGAGTTAAACTAATAATGTGCCTGTAATCAGTATTTATTAAAATGAAAAAATGATTAAAATGAAAAAACGAATATATATATCAGCAATGATGATCCTGGCATTCCTCTTCCAGGCAGCAGCCCAAAATCCGGTTGTTGCTCCCGTGCAGAAGAAGCCCGTGATGCTTGTGGGAGGAACCATCCATACCGGTACCGGAGATGTTATTGAAAATGGTACGGTAGTATTTGTTAACGGGAAAATAACAGCTATCGGCAAGACTACGGATGTGAACATCGACCGCACCGGTTATGAGGTAATAGATGTGTCGGGGAAACAGGTATACCCCGGACTTATATTTCCTTCAACAAGTCTTGGCTTACAGGAGATTGGCAGTGGCGTAGACGTGGCAACCGACAACAGGGAGATAGGCTCCCTGAATCCAAATGTGCGGGCTATCGTAGCCTACAGCACTGACTCCCAGGTAACACCTGTCATTCGTTCCAACGGCATACTGCTGGCCCAGATTGTGCCGGTAGGTTCTCTTCTGCCCGGAACATCAAGTGTTGTGCAACTCGATGCATGGGACTGGGAAGATGCGGCATATAAAATGGATAATGGTATTCAGCTTGACTGGCCCAGGAGAGCTACAGGCGGCAGAGGCAGCTATTTCAGGTTCGGGATGCAGGGTGGCAATAATTATGAAGACAACGTGGAAGAACTTGAGAAGATATTTACCGACGCTGTTGCTTATGCAGCTGTTGAAAAACCTGAACATGCGAACTTACGACTTGAAGCCATGAAGGGACTCTTTGATGGTTCAAAAATACTTTTTATAAGCTCAGGCGAGCCTAAGGGCATTATTGAAGCCATAAGCTTTGCCAAAAGGCATGGAGTGAAAAAGATTGTTCTTGCTGATGCTGATGAGACTGCCTGGACAGTCAGGGACTTCCTGAAAAATAACGACATACCTGTTTTGCTGGCCGACCCGCTGAGCCTTCCCAGGTATGATTACAGCGATACAAGGCTTCCTTTTAAGCTGGCAGCCATGTTACACGGGGAAGGGATACTTGTAGGTCTGACATATTCAAACCAGGCCTATGGAAACCTCCCATTTGCTGCAGGAGAGACGGCTGCATACGGCCTTACCAGGGAGGAAGCACTTCAGACTGTGACTCTTAATACTGCAAAAATTCTTGGTATCGACAACATGACAGGCTCCCTGGAAGCAGGGAAAGATGCAAATATCGTGGTGTCAACGGGCGACCTGCTCGATATGTCGACAAATGATGTTGTCCTGGCATTTATTACGGGTCGCAATATAAGCCTCGACAATAAGCATAAACAGCTTTACCGCCGGTTTGAAGCCAAGTATAAGCAGATGTCAGCCGGGAAGTAATATAATTTCTTTAACAATTATTACATAATGAATAGTCTGAAGCTATGGTTGTCGTTCCTCTTTGTTTTGTTTGTCGCCGGCAGCTGTAAGAAGGATAAGCTGTTGTCCGATAAGTCGTTGGAGTTATGGTACAGGCAACCGGCTTCAGCCTGGGAAGAAGCTATGCCTGTTGGAAACGGGCGACTGGGTGCCATGGTTTTTGGCGATCCCTTTAATGAAACACTTCAACTTAATGAGGAGAGCCTGTGGGCCGGGAGCAGGATGGATAATGATAACCCGGCTGCACTCAGAGCCCTGCCGTCTCTGAGGAAAGCCCTGTTTAGCAGCCGCTACAGTGAGGCATACAGGATTGCAGAGAAGGATTTTCTCGGGACACCGCCAAACATACGATCATACCAGCCTCTTGGTAACCTCGATATTGGTTTTGCCTGGCAGGATTCTGTTTCTGACTACACACGGAAACTTAATCTTCATACAGGCATAGCTTCAACCGAATTCACAACGGGAGGCAGGCATTACACGGAGGAAGTATTTGCTTCAGCTCCGGATAATGTAATAGTAATCCGCATAAAATCAACCGATGGCGGACTCATAAATGCCGGTTTTGGTCTTTCAAGGGAAAAAGATGCTGTTATAGAACCCGGTGGCAGCAATAAACTAATGATGAAAGGCCAGGTAATTGACAGGGATGATCCGAAATCAGGTCCGGGTGGAGCACATATGAAGTTTGCCGCCGAGATGAGGATTAAGACAAAGGGAGGAAGCACGGAAACTGATAGCAACAGGCTTATGGTCAGGGCTGCAAAAGAAGTTCTTATACGGCTGACAGCTGCCACTGACTATAATATCGATCACCTTGATTTCGACAGGACCATCAATCCCCCGTCCGAATGCAAAAGCATCCTCGACAGCTCGGATAACATGTCATACAATGACCTGCTTAACAGGCATCTGAATGAATATAAGGCTGTATTTGAACGTGTCAGTCTCTCCCTGGGCAAAGACACCCTTTGTGATATGCCTGTAGATCAGCGTCTTGAAAGGGTCAAAGAAGGTAAGGCTGATAACGGCCTGGTGGCCTTGTATTTTCAATATGGGAGGTACCTGCTTTTGTCATCATCAAGGAAGCCCGGAAGACTGCCGGCTAACCTTCAGGGCATCTGGAATAAGGATATGAAGGCACCCTGGAATTCGGATTTCCATACAAATATTAACCTTCAGATGAATTACTGGCCTGCTGAGGTATGTAACCTTCCGGAGACGTCGGAGATACTGGCATCCTTTCTTCAGAAACTGGCTGGTCCGGGTACTGTAACAGCCAGGGAGATGTATGGATCGGACGGCTGGACCATGCATCACCTTACAGATCCGTTTGGCAGGACTGGAGTAATGGATGGAGTATGGGGAATAACACCACTCGACGGTCCATGGATGACCTGTTCCCTTTATCAGCATTTCCTGTTCACTGCCGATACGGCCTTTCTAAGAGAAACGGCATACCCCCTGATGAAGGGAGCTGCACAGTTTATACTGGGTTTCCTTGTGGAATCACCGGAAGGCTATCTTGTAACCAATCCATCCCATTC
Source organism: Bacteroidales bacterium (assembly GCA_046706305.1). GTDB lineage: Bacteria > Bacteroidota > Bacteroidia > Bacteroidales > VadinHA17 > LD21. The sequence continues at coordinate 56,704 of JBJKPQ010000188.1, read as the reverse complement.
ACCGGAGAATAGCTTCCGTGATCCGTCAAACGGAGAAGTATCGGCTCTTACTTATGGAGCCACAACAGATATTGAAATTATTAGGGAAGTATTTGATAACTGCATAAATGCAGCTTCTGTACTTGACACAGACAAGGATTTTGCCGGGCGCTTGAAAGAGACTGAGAAACGTCTACCCCCTGTAAGGATTAATTCCGGCGGTGTTATCATGGAATGGATAAAGGATTTTGATGAAACAGAACCCGGTCACAGGCATATGTCCCATCTTCTCGGCCTTTATCCCTTTCAGCAGTTTACTCCTGAAACTCCGGAGCTTTATGAAGCTGCACGCAGGACCATAGCCAGGCGGTTATCTTTTGGGGGCGGACATACAGGATGGAGCAGGGCATGGATAATCAATCTTTTTGCAAGGCTTCATGATGGGGAAAAGGCTTATGAAAATGTGCAGGCACTGTTGAGCCGGTCGACGCTCAAAAACCTCTTTGATACACATCCTCCTTTCCAGATAGATGGAAATTTTGGCGGTACAGCAGGTATAGCCGGGATGCTTATACAATCGGGTAAAGGAGTAATCAGCCTGCTGCCTGCCCTGCCTTTGGAATGGAGTGAGGGTGAGGTGAAAGGTCTGTGCGCCAGAGGGGGCTTTGTTGCTGACATAAAATGGTCTGACGGTCGTGTAATTACTGCAAAGATATTTTCGGCGAAAGGAGGAACCGTTAGGGTTAAGTATAACGGCAGGGAACAGTTGTTAACCATAGGTCGGGGCGAGTCGGTTACAATAGCCAGCTAAAAGAGCGGCTTTTCAATGTATTAGATAAAAGCACTGTAAATAAGTTCCGGATTAAGCCCGGTTTTTATACTTTTACACATAATTGACGAAGGTATGAAAATAACATTACTAGGCCCGGCTTATCCATACAGGGGAGGTCCTGCAACATTCAATGACCGTATGGCCCGGCAGTTACTTGCCGAAGGTCATGACATCGAGGTTATTACCTTCGTATTACAGTATCCGGGATTTCTGTTCCCCGGAAAAACACAATATAATGATGGCCCGGCTCCGGAAGGTGTTAAAATTGAACGCCTTGTTAATTCGGTTAATCCTTTTAACTGGATTAATACGGGCATGAAAATTAAAAAACAGAAGCCGGATCTCCTGATAGTCAGGTACTGGCTTCCTTTCATGTCGCCATGCTTCGGAACAATAGCCAGGATTGTACGGTCTAACAAGCATACGAAGGTTATATGTATTTTCGATAATGTTATACCTCACGAGAAAAGACCGGGTGATAATGTGCTGACACGGTTTTTTACATCATCAATAGACGGGGCTGTTGTAATGTCGGAGACAGTTGAAAGTGACCTGAGGCAATTCCGCGATGATATTCCGGTTAAACTTTCACCACATCCATTGTTTGACGCATACGGGGAAGCATTACCAAGGGCTGACGCTGTTGCTTACCTTAAGATGGATCAGGATAATTCATTCCTGTTATTCTTTGGTTTTATAAGGGCTTATAAGGGGCTTGATCTGCTTATCGAGGCTTTTGCGGATGAGCGGTTGAGAGATAAGGGTCTTAAACTAATTGTAGCCGGGGAATTCTATGAGGATGACACACCTTACCGGAATCTGGTTAAGCAATACAACCTGGAAGGAGACATATTATTCTTTGACCGTTTCATAAGAGATGATGAGGTTCCGATATTTTTCAGCCTTGCCGACCTGGTAGTGCAACCATATCGTTCAGCGACGCAAAGCGGGGTTACCCAGATAGCTTTTCATTACGGGAAACCTATGCTGGTTACAGATGTAGGCGGATTAAGTGAAATTGTAAAAGACGGGGAATGTGGCTATGTGGTTAAGCCTGAACCCTCAGGTATCGCAGAAGCCATACTTGATTATTTCGATAATAACAGGAAATTTTCTTTTGAACAGGGAGTGATAAGGGAAAAGAACAAGTTTGCATGGGACCGAATGACAGGAACGATCCTTGAAGTTTTCAAGGATACTTTTAAATAATTGCTGACAACCCTGATAATTTATGAATTCAGCCTGTCGCTTATAAGGTACTTGTTTCTTTCTGAAGAATTTCTGTTTATAAGTTCCCCAAGGAAGCCTGTAAGGAATAATATTGATCCTATTATCATCACAGTAAGGGCAATGAAGAAATAGGGACTATCTGTTACAAGAGGTGCCCTGAGGTGGTGGGATATAAATATCAGTTTCCTGATACCAAGATATCCTGCCATTATAAAACCAAGGATGAACATAAGTGTGCCAAGGGCCCCGAAGAGATGCATGGGACTTTTACCAAAGCGCGTTATAAATCCTACAGTAAGCAGATCGAGATAACCCTTGATAAACCTGTCGAGGCCATATTTGGTTACCCCGTATTTCCTTGAGCGATGCTCAACAATTTTCTCTCCTATTTTTTTAAAGCCTGCTTCTTTTGCCAGTATGGGAATATAACGGTGCATCTCGCCATATATCTCTATACTCTTGACTACTTCCTGGCGATAAGCTTTGAGTCCGCAGTTAAAATCATGCAGCTTTATTCCGGATGACAGCCTTGCTGTGCCGTTATAGAATTTGCTTGTGGTCCTCTTAATAAAAGGATCAAACCTTTTCTTCTTCCAGCCAGAGACGAGGTCGTATCCTTCTTCCCTGATCATTTTGATAAGATCGGGGATCTCATCCGGACTGTCCTGCAGATCAGAATCCATCGTAATAACAATATCTCCCCTCGACTCTGTGAATCCGGTATGAAGAGCTGCTGCCTTGCCATAGTTCCTTCTGAAACGGAACCCCCTGACCATCTCATTTTTGACAGCCATCTCGGTTATTTTTTCCCACGATGAGTCGGAACTGCCGTCATCAACGAAGATTATCTCGTATGATATTCTTCGTGAAGCACATACACGTTCAATCCATTCAGTAAGTTCCTGAATAGATTCCTCCTCATTATAAACGGGGATTACGACAGAAAGATCCATCGGCTTACTCTTCAGTTACATTTTCATCTGCTTCTGTAAGCAGGGGATTACCTTCCTTTCTTACAAAGATAGCTGCAAGCAATGACAGTATGGTACCATAGATCATGCCCGAGATTATTGACATAGGTGCCATAAATGCCGGTTTCATAAACTTAGCCTGCATCTTCATTGCTGCATCTATTGAAGCCTGTGGCATTCCTCTTTGTGAGAGTGTTTGCTCAACCAGTGCAAGCTGCTTGTCAATAAGACCGGGATCTATTACTGCATAAAGAATATATGTGAAGACAGCCATAATAACAGCATAGTAAAAGACAATTATCACACCGGCACCTACAGCCTGTCCGTATGTAATCTGCCCGTGCCTGAAGTTATCGCGGTATGATTTAATAAGTATATACAGCATCACGAGCTGAACGGCTATGAATATAATTCCCTGGACCTTGTTTTGAGTGAGATCGAGAAAATACATTATAAGTGTATAAACTACTCCGATGAGTCCCAGTATAAGACCGTTTGTAAGATTAGCTTTCCAGGGATTAACATTTTGTTCCATAATGATTGATATTTATTCTTTACTCAGGTTAGTTGATCAGTAGCAAATATAATCTAAAATTGGGAATGAGAGGGTTTATAAAAAGGGATAATTATTTTGCGTGGTTCTTTATTTGTAGTATTTTTGCAAAGGGTAAGTCTTAAACGACCAGCTCCTGCTGAACTCCCCCAGGATCGGAAGATAGCAAGGGTAGGCGGTTGTAGCGGTGCGATATAAGTAGCTTACCCTTTTTTTATTTATCTTTGTGCCTTTTATCGGTTAAATATGCTTATAAGGCTTTATAATGAAAATCCTAACCAGCGGCAGTTGAGGAAGGTTGCAGACCTGCTTGAATCAGGCGGAATTATAATCTATCCTACAGACACTGTATATGCCATGGGATGCGATATCAAAGCCACAAAGGCAATTGAGAGTATTGCCCGTTTTAAGGGACTTAATCCCAAAAATCCGGAACTTTCGCTCATCTTTCACGACATGAGCCAGCTGTCAGAATATACTGTCATACGCGATAATAATATCTTCAAGCTGCTGAAAAGAAACCTCCCAGGACCTTTCACATTTATCGTCCAGGCCAATAACCAGATACCAAAATTATTCAAGAATAAAAAGAAAACAGTAGGTATAAGGATACCTGACAATAATATTATCCTTGAAATTGTCAGGGAATTAGGGCGACCTGTTGTTACTGCATCCATTCACGATCCGGATGAGGTAATTGAATACACAACCGATCCGGAGCTTATTTGGGAGAAGTACCAGGATTTTGCCGATGCTGTTATCGACGGTGGTTTTGGAAGAAATGAAGCATCAACAGTGGTTGATTGTACCGGCGATGAAATTGAAATAGTCAGGCAGGGTCTGGGTATAGTTGAATGGTAACTTCAATATTACCTGTTGCCTCCATCTGCCGCGTCAGGTCTTATAGAAGTTCCTTGTAAAAAGGACAAGGACAGTGAGCAATTCAAGTCTTCCAATGAGCATGAGCCCCGACATAAGCCATTTTCCCGCCATTGGTACTGTTGAATAATTAGTGAAAGGGCCGAATTTCCCTATTCCTGGTCCTATATTGCCCAGCATGGAGGCGGATGTACTGAATGATGTCATCAGGTCGTAACCCATAAAAGATATAAGAAAGGCTCCAACAGAAACGATAAGAAAGTATAATGTAGTGAAAACAAGTAGATTGGCTACCGTAGATTGTGATATTATCCGCCTGTCGAGTCTTACAGGCACAAAGGCATTGGGATGGATCAGTTTCTTGAGCTCCTGCCTGTTGTTTTTGCTGATAAGCAGCAGCCTGACTATTTTTATATTGCCGCTTGCAGAACCCGATGTGGCACCGGTAAACATAAGAATAAAAAGTATAACTATGAGGAAGCTCCCCCACATGTTATAATCGTGCGTATAAAAGCCTGTTGTTGTTATAAGAGAAATAACATGAAAGGCAGCATCGAGAATCGCTTTTCCAGTATTATAGCCGGGCTTGAAATCGAGTACTATTGCTGTAAGGGTTATAAAAGCCAGGCACATAATTGAATACAGGACAAACTCATTGTTATTAATGAATTTCCTGAAGTTGCCCTTAAGGCCGTGATATATCAGGGTCGTATTTATGCCTGCTATGAACATAAACAGCATTATTACAATCATTATATATGGTGAATTAAATGCTGAGATGCCATCGTTGCGTGTTGAGAACCCTCCGGTCGACATGGTTGAAAATGAATGGCAGACAGCATCAAACAACGACATTCCGCCTGCCATAAGGAAGATAACCTCTATACCTGTTATCAATGCATAGATAAAAACAAGACGTTTTGCAGTATCTTTTATCCTGGGATGAATCTTATCGGGCGACTGTCCGGCAAACTCAGTTGCAGCCAGCTGTATGTTTATGGATTTTACGACGGGAAAAAGTGAGAGTGAAAGGAAGATTACACCCAGGCCGCCCATCCATTGAGTAAGACTGCGCCAGAAAAGGATACCGCGGGGCAACGATTCAATATCTGTAAGTATTGTTGCTCCCGTGGTTGTAAAACCCGACATCGATTCGAAAAATGCATTGCCAAACGACCTTATTGAACCACTGAGTAAGAATGGCAGGGTGCCGAATAGTGCAAATAAAATCCAGGTCCCCGTTACAATGATATAGCCTTCCTTGTTGCTGTAAACCCTTTCCTCGTGTCTCAGGGGAGTAAAGACTATCGACCCGGTGAACATTGTAATCAATGCTGAGAATAGTAAAGCCGTGGCGGCCGGTTCTTCATAAATTTCAGAGACTCCGGCAGATGCCAGCATGAATAAACCTTCAAAGATTAGTAAAAGGCTGAATACCCTGGCGATAATCCTGAAATTGATCATTTATTGTCAGGTAAAATATTTCGATAGTTTTTCGAATGCCGAAGGAAGGGTAAACACAATGACTTTGTCATTAGCTTTCAGTATTGTATCTCCCGTGGCAATGAAAGGTACGCCGTCCCTTGTACCTCCTCCGACAATGGCTTCTCTCGGAAAATCAAAACTTCTTAAAGTACCCTTGGTAATCTTTGCATTTGCCGGGACAATAAATTCGAGGATCTCTGCATCTGTTCCCGTCATACACTTAACCTGCGTAACATTTGGATTGGTCGTATGCCGGAATATCCTGCTGGCAGCCGCTATTTTTTTATTTATAATAGTGTCAATACCGGTGTTTTCCGCCAGATTTATATATTCCATGTTCTCAACTTCGGCAATCGTTTTCCTTACTCCAAGCCTTTTGGCAAGCAGGCATGCCAGGATGTTTGTCTCCGAATTACCAGTAACAGCTACAAATGCATCGGTCTGTGTTATCCCTTCCTGTTCAAGAAGCTCTATATTGCGGCCATCGCCATTAATTATGAGCGTATTGTCGAGTATCTCCGCCAGATCCTCGCACTTCTTAATATTTGTATCTATCAGCTTCACCTCGCATGTTTTCTGCATATAGAGGGCTATATGCTTTCCAATCTTGCTGCCCCCCAGTATCATGATGCTGTTGGCTTCAAAATTTTCTTTTCCTGAGTTTTTCATCATCTCATCTATACCTTCATGAGTGGAGATGACATAGACCATGTCGCCAAGCTTAAACTGCTCATTGCCCCTGGGTATAATGGTTTTCCCGGATCTTTTGATTGCCACAGCCCTGTATTTATCCGTACGGTTAATCCTTGCTATCTCCTGGAGAGTTTTATTAAGTATAGGCGCTTTTTCTTCAAGCTTCTGGACATACATAGCAAGCTTACCCCCTGAGAATTCCATGAAATCGGTGGCACCTGTTTCATGCAGCAGGCCAAGCACCTCACGGGCAGCTATCAGTTCGGGATAAATAAGCGAATCTATACCCATCGATTTGAAAAATTCAAGGGTGGAATGCTCAAGGTAATCAATGTTATCGATGCGGGCAATAGTCTTAAGCGCACCGAAACGTTTAGCCAGAATAGCAGCTGTTATGTTTGTGTCTTCCGAGTGTGTGACTGCTATGAAGAGATCCGTCTTTTTACGCAATGCATCCTGGAGTATTTTGACTGATGTGGCAGAACCCCAGTAGGTAAGCACATCAAGTGATGCATCAATAGGTTTCAGTCTGGCATCTTCAGGGTCTATGATTATTATTTCATGATTTTCATTTGATAACATTTTTGCAAGATGCGACCCAACCTCTCCTGCTCCGGCAATAATTATTCTCATTGAATATTATTTGAAAAAACATGACAAAATAATAGATAAATAGGGTAATACTCAAGTTTTTTCCCGGATTTATTTAATAACAAATCATATCCTTTTGATAAATGCGCCGGATTTTCCTACTGAATATACCCTGCCTGTATATGAACAGCTTGTATCTCTGCCGCTGAAGATTGTTAACTTACTTTTTCCGGGTACCGTAAAAGGTCCGGACCCCGTCTTCTTGCATATATCATAAATAACCTGATTGTCACGTCCCGGTATTACAATAATGTCAGCCTCCATGTCATTGTTGAATTCCCTTGTTCCGGTTCTGCTTATAAGTATCTTTTTATCGCCCGTACCAATCCATAAGGGCTCGTCCGGAAGATTTATTACTGACAGTTTAAGGTGCAGGGTTGAACAATGCTTTTGCACTTCATCCGATACTACCTTACTGTCAGAATAAAGGTTTAATACCCTTCCGGTCCTTATTCCAATGGCAGTGGATCGGGGGATATTATATACTATTATCTCCCTTGTGGTTTTGACGCGTATATCGGAATATGTGCGGAATGTTACAAAAAGAAGTAATGCAATCAACGGGTATACGACTGGTATACTCCTCTTTCTCAACAGATAGAAGGCACACAGGAATATAGTTAACATCAACAGGAAGCATTCGGGGGGCAGCATGCCTGTGTCGGTAATTGAAGCATGGGGGAGCGAAGCTGTCTTTTCAGTTATAAGAATTGTCAGCCCGGTTATTTTATTCAGAATAGCAGCCAGTAATCCGGCTAACGGCCTGACAGAATAGACTAAAGGAACCAGGCAGCCTGTTATCACGATAAGTGATGCCAGGGGTACAATTATTAAGTTGGCAATAAGGAAGTATACCGGGAACCTGTTGAATAATGTTATTGTTATCGGCATTGTGGCTGCCTGGGCAACAATGGCGACAACTGCCATCTGCCATATTTTATCAGGTATGTATCGTCTGAAATGCAGCTTCATATACAGGTCGTTGTAGAAGACAATTATAAAGATAACCGCAGAATAGGACAGGAGGAAACCGGAATCGAAAATGACCCCCGGCTTTATTAAGATCAGGACAAAGGCTGATGCCATAAGTGAATTCATTGGATTAAGCCTCCTTTTCATAAGGTAACCGGACCATATAAACGTGAACATCAGAGAAGCTCTTATAACAGGTGTTGCCAGACCCGTTATGAAGGCAAACATCCACATAAATACCAGGGTTATAATAATCCTGGCTATGTTGAATCTTTTTTTCAGGAAGAAAAATACATTCATCACAAACAGGCTCAATATCATTACATGCAGACCGGATACAGCCATAACATGTATGACACCCGCTGTTGCAAAATCATTTTTCTGTTCCTCGCCGAGCAGGTTTTTTTGACCGAGTGAAATGGCGGCAACTACGGCAAGGTTTTTACCCCTGATGCCAAGTCGCCTGTACATATTGATTATACCCCTGCGGATAATAAGTGCACGGCATTTAATGCTCCTGTGTTTAGGGGGTGTCAGCCATGTGATATCTCTGGTTTGTGTAAGGGCATAATATTTTATATCCCGGTTTTCCATGTAGGCCCTGTAATTGAACTCATAAGGGTTATTCCTGTTGGTGATGGCTGTGGGACGACACCGTAAAATCAGTTTGTCACCCGGCATACAGGAAGTAAATGTTGTATCTTTCCTGTTATAAACCAACATAGAACCTTTAAGGGGGATAAAGCGGTCCTTATCATTCATGCAAACAAGGCCTACTCTTAATAAAATACTGTTTTCCTTTTCCAGGGGGTAATCGGACAGTGTGCATATGAATTCCGCCTTTTCACCGGGTAATGTTGAGAGGCTGTGTTTACGGGCAGAGTACAATAAGATGCCGCATAAAAAGAAAGCAGTGTTTATTGCTATACCCGACAGAATATTTCTCCGCGATTTTTTAAGGACATAGTCTGTTATCACAAGGAATGTGATCAGGATAATGGCTGGACAGATAAAAAATATTCCCGGATTGAGCCAGGCACCTGTCAGTATACCCGGACAGAGGAACATTATGATCCGTAAAAAGGGTATTTCTTTAAATAGCACAATCTGCAGCGATTAGACTATATAAAGGTAAGAAAAAAATGTATTTCTTACTGCCTGATCTTCTGTCCGGCAAGTATTGTTTTATAATCAGCCTCGAATTTACCTTTGCTTATTGCGGTGAGTTTACCTTTCAGAAGACGTTTCCTTAACGGATTCAGCCTGTCAGTAAAAAGGATACCATCGAGATGATCGTATTCATGTTCTATAATCCTTGCGGTATAACCTTCATATACCTCATCGTGGTATTCCCATTTTTCATCATAATAGGTTATCCTTACCTTTGACTCGCGTAAAACCTCTTCCCTCAGGTTAGGGATGCTGAGGCAGCCTTCGTTCATGGCTACAGACTCGCCGCTTCGTTCTGTTATATGAGCATTTATGAAAGCTTTCCTGAAATTGGCAAGCTCAGGTTCATCGTCACCTACAGGCGAACCGTCGATAATAAATATCCTTATTGATTTGCCTATCTGGGGGGCGGCAAGACCAATTCCGTCGGAATAATGAAGTGTTTCGAACATATCGTCTATCAATTGATCAAGACCTTCATAATCCTTATCAATTTCCTCTGCAACTTTCCTAAGTACCGGATGACCGTATATAATTATAGGATAAACCATTTTATATTTCAGTTTTATTATTATTTGTTCTTTTATCAAGGAAAGACTGCAATATCAGTGAAGCGCTTATCCTGTCAACCATTTGCTTGTTTTGCCTGTCCTTTTTCTTTAATCCTCCATCGATCATTGCCCGGAAAGCCATCTGGGAAGTGAACCTCTCATCAACTTTGTGTACCTGTTTTTCAGGGTATTGCTTCCTGAGCTTCCTGATGAACGGATCAATGTGTTTAACAACTTCACTCGGATCGTTGTTCATCCTGACCGGGTATCCGATCACAAATTCATCTATGCTTTCCGATTCCTGGTATCTTTCGATAAAAGCATCAAATTCCGAGGGATGTATTGTAGCCAGGGGTGAAGCAAATATCTGCAGCGGATCTGTCACAGCAAGTCCGATACGTTTTGTCCCATAGTCTATTCCAAGTATCCTGCCCATTCTTTTAATGCCAGGTGCAAAATTACTAATATTATTTTAAAGTGAGATTATACAGGTAGTCAACTGCATGATATGAGTGCAGAAAAGAGCAGGCCTGAGCAGGAAATTCTTGTTTGCATCAGAGTCTTTTAGAAATCTCACAAACATCATGAATTTTTAAAAAATCAATAATACAACTCAAATAAAAAAGCCGTCTCAATGTGTTTTGAGACGGCCTCTTTTTATATAATTGTTTTGTTATTCAGCAGGTGAAAACTCCATAGCAGCAAGGCGCTGGTATGACTGGTATCTCCATTTAGCATTTTCTTCAGCTGCCTTAAAGAGCTTTTTGGCTTCTTCAGGGAATGATTTAACCAATGAAGTATACCTGACCTCTGAATGGAGGAAATCCTGGAATTTTGTCCAGTCAGGCTCTTTTGAATCGAGGAGGAAAGGATTCTTGCCTTCTGCCTCAAGGAGAGGATTATACCTGTAAAGATGCCAGTAACCGGCAGCAACAGCATTTTTCTCCTGTGCCTGTGCCTTACCCATTCCTTCTCTCAGTCCATGGTTAATACATGGAGAATATGCTATAATGAGAGATGGTCCGGGATAAGCTTCTGCTTCCTTTATAGCTTTAAGGTACTGTGGGTTGCTGGCACCCATAGCTACCTGGGCAACATATACATATCCGTAACTCATAGCCATCTGGCCAAGATCCTTCTTACGTATCTTCTTACCTGATGCTGCAAATTTTGCAACAGCGCCGGCCGGTGTTGATTTGGAGGCCTGTCCGCCGGTATTGGAGTATACTTCGGTGTCGAGAACAAGGATATTTACATCTTCACCTGAAGCAATTACATGATCGAGCCCTCCATAACCTATATCATATGCCCATCCGTCACCACCAAATATCCAGTTGGATTTTTTAACGAGGTAGCTCTTGAGACTTAATATCTCTTTTGCAACCGGGGCTTTTTCTTTAGAACAAGCTTCAACCACTCTCTGAGAAGCTGTCCTGGATGCTTCAGCATTATCCATGGCACCCAGCCATTCTTCAAAAGCAGCTTTTGTTTCATTGTTTACCGAGCCTTCCTCAACTGCTTTTTTCATCCTCAGTGCAAGCCTGTCTCTCAGCTTGGAAGAGCCGAGTGCGAGTCCGAGGCCGTATTCGGCGTTATCTTCGAAGAGCGAGTTGGCCCAGGCAGGACCGTAACCGTTCTTATTATGTGTATAAGGAGTAGAAGGAGCCGAACCACCATAAATAGATGAGCATCCTGTTGCATTGGCAACGATCATCCTGTCGCCGAAGAGCTGTGTGATAGCCTTTATATAAGGAGTCTCACCGCAACCTGCACATGCACCTGAGAATTCAAAAAGTGGCTGTGCAAACTGGCTGTTCTTAACATTAACGAATTTATCAACAACAGTGTCTTTGTACCCAACTTCCTCGTGCATATATGTCCAGCGGGGAGCTTCGTTTATCTGCGATTCAAGCGGCTTCATAATAAGAGCTTTGTTCTTGGAAGGGCATATATCGGCGCAGTTACCGCAACCTGTACAGTCGAGCACACTTACCTGTATCCTGAAGTTATATGCCTTGAGAGCACCTGGGATACCCTTTATTGTAGTAGTTCCTTCAGGAGCATTAGCCAATTCTTCCTCGGTGAGAAGGAATGGACGGATAGATGCGTGAGGACAAACATATGAACACTGGTTGCACTGGATACATTCCTCAGGCTGCCATTCGGGCACGTTAACTGCAATGCCGCGTTTCTCATATGCTGAAGTACCTGACGGGAATGTGCCGTCTTCTCTTCCTGCGAAAGCACTAACAGGCAGATCATCACCTTTAAGACTGTTGATCGGGTCCATCACATCACTGATGAAGGCAGGAACATTACGTTCTTCCTTCTTTTTCGTAACTGTTATGTTTGCCCATTCAGACGGAATCTCAACTTTCTCAACATTGCTTCCCTGGTCGACGGCATCATAGTTCATCTTAACAACATCTTCACCTTTCTTGCCATAACTCTTATAGATAGCCTTTTTCATTTCTGATTCGGCTTTCTCATAAGGTATCACATTGGCTACTTTGAAGAAGGCTGCCTGCATAATAGTATTGGTACGTGTGCCAAGACCTATTTCCTCTGCAATTTTGGTAGCATTGATAATATAGAAGTTGATTTTATTTGCTGCAAGATACTTCTTCATATGGTCGGGGAGGCGATTCTTTGTTTCTTCTGCATCCCATATGGAGTTAAGAAGGAAAGTTCCATTCTCCTTAAGTCCCTTAAGCATATCATATTTATCGATATATGAAGGCACATGGCAGGCTACAAAATCAGGTGTGTTAACAAGGTAGGGTGAACGAATCGGTTTATCACCAAAACGAAGGTGTGATGTCGTAATACCTCCTGATTTCTTTGAGTCATATGCAAAATACGCCTGGCAGTACTTATCTGTAGAGTCACCAATAATCTTAATGGAGTTCTTGTTTGCACCTACAGTACCGTCTGAACCGAGACCGTAGAATTTTGCACTGTATGTACCTGCTTCAGCAACATGTATCTCCGGCAGAACAGGAAGAGATTTAAATGTAACATCGTCAACTATACCAACTGTGAAATTATTCTTTGGTTCTTTAAGTTTCATGTTCTCAAATACTGAAAGAACCATTGCCGGTGTAGTGTCTTTTGAGCTTAAACCGTAGCGGCCGCCCAGAATAACAGGTCTCACCTCATTGTCATAGAACATTTCTTTAACATCGAGGTAGAGAGGTTCCCCGTTAGCTCCCGGTTCTTTTGTCCTGTCGAGAACAGAGATGACTTTAACCGATTTCGGAAGAACATCAAAGAAATACCTGGCTGAGAAAGGACGATAGAGATGTACGCTGATAAGACCAACTTTTTCACCTTTAGCTGTAAGGTAGTCTATTGTTTCTTTTGTAGTCTCTGTGATTGATCCCATTGCTACGAAAAAATTCTCTGCGTCGGGAGCTCCGTAATAGGTGAAAGGTTTGTATTCCCTTCCAGTTATTTTGGATATCTCGCCCATGTAATCGTTTACTATATCAGCAACCGGGTCGTAGAATTTATTGACAGATTCCTTGGCCTGGAAATAGATATCAGGGTTCTGTGCTGTACCTCTTGTGACAGGATGTTCAGGGTTAAGAGCATTATCGCGGAATCTCTGGAGAGCATCATAGTCGATAAGACCTTTCAGGTCGTCCATCTGCATGGCTTCGATCTTCTGTATCTCGGCTGATGACCTGAATCCGTCGAAGAAATGAAGGAAAGGCAACCTTGTTTTAATGGCTGAGAGATGAGCTACACCTGCCAGGTCCATTATCTCCTGCACACTTCCGCTGGCCAGCATTGCAAAACCTGTAGGACGGGTGGCATAGATATCACTGTGATCTCCGAAGATTGAAAGAGCATGAGCGGCAACCGAGCGAGCACTCACATGGAAAACTCCCGGAAGGAGCTCACCTGCAATCTTGAACATGTTAGGTATCATAAGAAGGAGACCCTGTGAGGCAGTAAATGTCGAACAGAGTGCACCTGACTGCAATGCGCCGTGAACAGCACCTGAGGCGCCGGCTTCTGATTGCATCTCTACAACCTGTACCTGTTCGCCAAATATGTTTGTGAGTCCGTTGGCAGCCCATTCATCGATGTATTCTGCCATTGTTGAAGAAGGTGTGATAGGATATATGCAAGCGACTTCGCTAAACATATATGCTACATGCGCCGCGGCCTGGTTACCGTCGCACGTTATAAATTTTTTTGTTCCCATTGTAATTTGATATATTTGATTTTAAAAAGAATATTAAAAAGAAAGTGCAAAATTACAAAAAAATACGGTTCATTAACTACCGTTCATTGAAATCAGGAATTCTTCATTTGATTTCGTTTGTAAGAGCCTGTCGCGCAGGAATTCCATAGCTTCCACAGAGTTCATATCTGTAAGGAAATTACGCAGAACCCATGTTTTCTGAAGTATATTCTTATTAAGCAGCAGGTCTTCTCTCCTTGTACTTGAAGCAGGTATATCTATAGAAGGGAATATCCTCCTGTTTGACAGCTTGCGGTCAAGCTGCAGTTCCATATTACCTGTACCCTTAAATTCCTCGAAAATAACATCGTCCATCTTGGATCCCGTGTCGGTAAGAGCGGTGGCAAGGATAGTAAGTGAGCCTCCGTTTTCTATATTACGGGCAGCACCAAAAAATCTTTTCGGCTTATGAAGAGCATTTGAATCAACACCACCCGACAATACCTTGCCTGAAGCGGGGGCCGTGGTATTAAAAGCACGGGCCAGCCTTGTGATTGAATCAAGAAGAATAACAACATCATGGCCACATTCAACAAGCCTCTTTGCTTTTTCCAGAACGATATTTGCAACCCTGCAATGCCGTTCAGCAGGTTCGTCGAATGTTGAGGCAATCACTTCGGCTTTAACGTTCCTGGCCATATCGGTAACTTCCTCAGGTCTTTCGTCAATCAGCAGTATCATCAGGTATACCTCAGGATGGTACTTGGCTATGGCGTTGGCAACCTCCTGGAGCAGAATTGTCTTTCCTGTTTTTGGCTGTGCCACTATAAGGCCACGCTGGCCTTTACCGATAGGTGTGAACATATCAATGATCCTGACAGAGAGAGAGCCTTCGCCCGACTGGCAGAGGGTGAACTTCTCATTCGGGAAAAGAGGCGTAAGAAAATCAAACGGCACCCTGTCCCTTATATAATCGGGACTGCGCCCGTTGATCTCATCGACCTTGATAAGGGGGAAGTATTTCTCCCCTTCCTTCGGAGGACGGATGGAGCCCTTTATAGTATCACCTGTCTTCAGACCGAATAACTTAATCTGCGACTGGGATACGTAAATATCGTCGGGCGAATTAAGGTAGTTGTAATCAGGCGATCTTAGAAAACCATAGCCGTCGGGCATTATTTCAAGAACACCGGTATTGTATATGATACCTTCAAAATCGTAAGGTTTCTCCTTCTTCTCTTCTTCATCCCTTGATGCGGATGATGTAACCTGTTCCCTCACTTTTGAAGCTGCCGGTTCATTATTGGATACTGAAACCGACTCAACCTTGATATCCGTATCGGCTGTCTCACCGTTCAATATTGGTGAAGTATTGTCGGCAAAAATCTCGGGTGATGGTTCTGACTTTCTTTTATCATAACGGTTTCCCTGTGGCCTTTCATACCTTTCATTCCTGCCACCCCTGTCGTCCTGTCTCCTGTCATTTTTCCACCTCTGTGGTTTTTTGTCTCCCGTCGGTTGCTCTCTTTTTTCAGGAACCTCAACTATTTCAGCAGCTTTTTCAGGCTTTTCCTGCTGTTCCTGTTTCTCAGCCTGCATTTCTTCAGTCTTCCTCAGGTCATCAGGTGTAACAGACATAACAGATTCAACTGTACCTTTGGAACCTGCTTTTAAGGTTCTCGGACGTTTTCCTCTTCTGACATGTCCTTCATGTTCACCTGTTGATTTCTCGGGAGCAGGTCTGGTATTTGCTTTTTCAGGAACCTGAACCGATTTGCTTTCAATAGATTCAATGGCCTGCTGATCAAGGATCTTATAGATTAAATCCTGTTTCTTTAAAGATTCTGCTTTTTTAATTTTAAGCTCCTTGGCTATATCCCTTAACTCAGGAAGCAGCTTCTTACTTAACTCAAGAATGTCGTACATATTTTAATGATAAATGGAATATAAAATATCTTTTATGATATTATGGAAGCACGGATCAAGATATGATGATTAACCCGAAAGAATATGTGATTAAATCTCACATATCCGAAAAAACGATGCAATATTAAGAAAAATTGCTTATAAAATTCCTGCAAAATATCTATAAAAATGCAACGGGGTTAAGTCAAATTAATTAATAATCTGATTCTCAGTTAGAAAAATCAATGTGCAAGATACTAAAAAACTCTTATTATTCAAAAAAAAATTAAATATTGTGTTGTATAAAAGCTTTTTTTTACTAAAATTGTAACAATTGCCGATGTCCTCTTGATGAACTAATACCAACCTGTAAATGCGCCAATTAAAGATAACAAAACAGGTTACTAACCGGGATACCCCATCACTTGATAAATATCTTCAGGAGATAGGAAGGGTTGACCTTATTACACCTGAAGAAGAGGTTATCCTGGCCAGGAGGATCAGGGCCGGTGAAACTGAAGCTTTGAAAAAACTTGTGAAAGCCAACCTGAGGTTTGTTGTGTCAGTTGCAAAGCAATACCAGAATCAGGGGATGAGCCTGCCCGACCTGATAAATGAAGGTAACCTGGGTCTGATGAAAGCAGCCCAGCGGTTTGATGAGACCCGTGGGTTTAAATTTATCTCTTATGCAGTCTGGTGGATACGCCAGGCCATTTTACAGGCCCTGGCAGAACAGGCCAGGATAGTAAGACTTCCCGTAAACAAGATTGGATCGATAAACAGGATAAACAGGGCTTTTGCCAGGCTCGAGCAGGAATTCGAAAGGGAACCCACTTCACAGGAAATTGCAGAACTGCTGGAAATGGTGCCGGAAGATGTTAAGGAAGCTCTTAAGACCAATGGGCGGACAGTCAGCATGGATGCACCTATAAGTTCCGAAGAGGATAATAATATGTATGACCTTCTTCAGAGCCCCGATACTCCCAGTCCGGATAAAAACCTTATAAACGAATCACTTGCTTACGAGATAGAAAGGGCACTTAGCACGCTGTCGCCTCGCGAATCAAAGGTCCTGAAGCTGTACTTCGGACTGGGGATGAAACATCCCTATACCCTGGAGGAGATAGGAGAGGAACTGAGCCTGACACGCGAAAGGGTAAGACAGATTAAGGAAAAGGCTATAAAGCGGATACAGTTTACCACCCGTTGCCGGATTTTAAAATCTTATCTTGGATAAAAGTTCCTATCTTTGCCAAAACGACATTTCATGAATCATCTTGTTTCTCCTTCACTGCTGGCTGCTGATTTCGGTAACCTCAGCCAGGCAGTATCACTGGTTAATGAAAGCAGGGCAGACTGGATACACCTTGATATTATGGACGGGGTGTTCGTCCCGAACATATCATTTGGATTCCCTGTTGTTAAAGCTGTGAAAAAACTTGCAGCGAAACCTCTCGATGTTCACCTTATGATTGTCGATCCCGATCGGTACCTGGAACGTTTCAGGGATGCTGGAGCCTCAAACATTACTGTTCAGTTTGAAGCATGTACACATCTTAACCGCACAGTTACTGAAATTCGTGATCTTGGACTCTTAGCCGGGGTGGCTTTGAATCCTCATACACCTGTCAGTCTCCTTAAAAATATACTGCCTTTTATTGATATGGTTCTGATTATGACTGTGAACCCGGGGTTCGGCGGACAATCGTTTATAATGGACAGCTATAATAAGATAACCGAACTCAGGAACATGATAGATGAAGGCGGTTACGATATACTTATCGAAGCAGATGGAGGTATCAGCCCTGCCAATGCTTCTGCCCTTGTCAGATCGGGTGTGGACGTCCTTGTTGCCGGCAGCTCAGTTTTCAGCTCGGATGATCCATTGATGACTATTGAGCAGTTAAAAACTCTGAAATAATAGTCATCTTTTAGCTGTACTCTAGACTCTTTATGAGAATTAAATGACGGGTAATGTTATTAAAGACTGCGTGTTCTTAACGCTTGCATGATTATCTCATCCCGGGACGCCGGTTGAGCTTTTTTTATTTATGTATGCGAGTATTTCATCAGCCTGGTCAGGACCGAACCATTTTATCTCCTTATCCCTGTTCCACCATGTCATTTGCCTCTTTGCATATCGCCGGGTATTCCTTTTTATAAGCTCTATTGCCTTATCGCGACTCACAGAGCCATCAAAATATTCAAAAAGTTCTTTGTAACCAACTGTGTTAAGAGCATTTAAATGACGGTATTTATAAAGTGCAAAAGCTTCTTCTTCCAATCCCGTTTTTATCATTGTATCCACCCTGTCGTTGATCCTTTTATATAGTTCAGACCGTTCCCTGTGCAACCCTGTTTTTATGATACCGAAATTTCTTTCAGCTTTTTTATTCTTTAAAAAGGATGAGTAAGGTTTCCCTGTTGTCTCACTTATCTCGAGAGCCCGTATAATTCTTTTGTGATTTTTAAGGTCGACTTTTGAATAGTGTTCAGGGTCAATGAGTTTAAGTGCTGCTCTCAGACCTTCTACACCTTCTTCGCGGTACATGGCGATGTATTTTTCCCTTATATCCGGGTCAACATCCGGGATATCGTCCATGCCATTGCAAATTACATCTATATATAAGGCTGAACCACCGGTAAGGATAGCATACCTGCTGTTACGGAATAAATCCGGAAGGATTTCAAGTACGTCACGTTCATAACGGCTTGTACTGTAATAATCGTGTACTGAAAGAAAGCGTATGAAATGATGAGGTATCCCGGCCAGCTGTTCATCGGAAGGCACTGCAGTTCCGATCGACATCTCCCTGTAGAACTGTCTTGAATCAGCGGAAATAATATCACAGTTCAGCTTTCCGGCTAAATCAATGGCTAAATCAGTTTTGCCCGCTCCGGTAGACCCCAGGAGAACTATGAGGAAATTATTCATCAGAAATAAGTCCTGAAGAGGACTAATCTTCGTCCTCTCCCAGGCTGTCTATATTATCGAAATCAGGAAGGTTCTCGTCATCTTCCGCTCCAAGGAAGAGCTCATCAACTTCAGGATCATCATCATCATCATCAGATACCACAATTGTATTATACATCTTGCGGCCTGTTCCCCCGAAGATGACCTGCTTGGGAGGTATACCCTTAGAATTGGTACAGACAGGATATTCCCGTCCTTCAACCTCCTGGGCTTCACCGGTGTATTCTATGAAAAGGGCCCGGTCGTTGAAAAAATCAAAAACATAAAGTAATTTCTGATTTTTACGGAAAATAATATCGTCCAGTATAGCAACTTCCATAGTTGAAGACCCCGTTCCCATATCAAAGAGAGTAAATTCTTCTTCTTTCTCCCAGTTATCTGTTGCCATAAAAAATGAAGCCATCTGCGATTTGTCAAACTCCAACTCATCCTGAATCAGGTTATGAAAATCTTGTAATGTCTGGGTATCGAGGAATTCAAACTCCCTGACAAATGACTCATCTTCATCTGATAAAACTACAAATTTGTAAACCATAATGTGTATTAATTCAATGGGTGCAATATAATATTTTTTAGATTACAATATTCGTGGTATGTTTTTTTTTAAAATAAATTCTATTGTGTCAATCCCGTCTGCATAATCCCATAATTGCGGCATCTGTGCAGTACCAAAGGAAACATCATTTTTACTTACCGTGCACTGGATGCTATCTTTTAGTAAACCAGTCTGTTGCTTCAGTGTCTCGTACGATTCATAAAACTCGTAAAACAATACAGCTACAGGTGAAGCTATCCGCTTGTCTTCCTTTAGCAGCAGGTAGCCGAAATCTTCGAACGGATCGCGGTTCACAAGGTATATTGCCTTATAATAATCATAATTATTTGCGTATTTGGAATGGTTAATAACATCCGAATATTTTTTCCATTGGACGGACAGGGAATTAATGTTATAACCCGACGGGACATATATTTTTGACACATTGCGGCAGCCCAGTCCGAAATAGGAAAAAATATCGGTTCCCAGTTTCTCAAGGTCTGTTTCCGGTTCATTTCCCTCGAGGATAGCTATGCTGTTCCTGTTCTTCCTTATTATGTGGGGATATTTCCCGAAATAGTATTCAAAATAACGGGAACTGTTGTTGCTTCCCGTTGCTATCACAGCGTCAAAATCCGAAAGGGTACCTTCGGTGAAGGAAATAAGCTTGCGGAACGAAGGTTCTGTGCTGCATATTATATCGCTTATGAATTTGATAAGACCGGCATCCTTTGAGCTTGTTTTTGCAACAAGACTGTTTCCGGTCATAAGTACCGAAATGAAATCATGAAAACCAACAAGGGGTATATTGCCTGCCATTATGATCCCGATTCTTATCTCTGCAGGTTTTTCCCTGAGCCCCGGGTATGAACTGACCCATTTCAGCAGGTTCTCCTCTGTAAGCTGATTGGCAATTGCCTCAAGAGCCATCCTTACATTGCCGGGTGTAAACCACTTGTTGCTGTAGTGCTGATTACTGATAAGAGCCGAGACGGCCGAAGAGTATACCGGATCCTCTCCCCTCAGAGACGATCGCAGTATATTTCCCAGCCGTGTAAATGTCCTTATCCTTTCTTCCAGTTCCATTTAAGTTCTGTATAAATTTTAAAGGGGCAAATTTATTCATTTTAACCGATAAAAAAGGGCGGAGAAAAATGTCTTTTTCTTCCGCCCCTTGAAGCGTGTTGCCTGCCTGTATGAAAACCCTTATTTTTTACCGTCCAGTTTGAAGTTGATCGGAACCATATAGCTTACCGCAACTTCTTTTCCATTCTTAATAGCGGGTTTATCAAATTTAGGCAGCGATCTGACTACACGCAATGCCTCTGAATCTATTTCAGGGTCAACTCCCTGAACGACCTTAACATCATCAACCGATCCATCCGTGCCCACAACAAAGCTTATCAAAACTTTTCCTTCTGTTTTGTTATTTCTTGCTGCCTCAGGATATTTTATATTATTGGCTATATATGTGATCATGGCCTGGTTACCTCCGGGAAACTCAGGCATAACATCAACTGACTGGTATACGGTGTCATGTACCCGGGCAGCTGTTGACTGAGGCGGAGGCGGTGGTGGAGGGGCGGGAGTATTGTCGCTTTTGTTCGAACATGAGAGGAGCATCACCGATAACATATAGATCATTATGGCTCCAATCCAGGCCTTATGTCCTGTCTGATTTTGATTTTCATGGCTTTTTTTCATATGCTCTGAGTTTAATTGTTAATTAATCTTCATCAGGTTAATGTCATACCTCTTTGGTATTAATAATGTCTGACAGGTTCCCTGCTGTTGTTTATACAAATATATAACTAAAAAATTAGTAATACAACTAAAATATTAATTAAATCAAAAAAAGTACGGGAAATTTTAAAGAAATGCAGTATTTATGTGTTTAATTAAGTGCGAAGGTAATAGGGACCATGTACCATACCGGGACAGCTTTCCCGCCCTGGCGGCCGGGTTTGAAGGAAGGTAATGTTTTTACAACCCTCATAGCTTCCTGGTCGAGTTCGGGAGATACTCCCTTCAGTACGCTTACCTGGCTTACTGAGCCCCTGGCGGAGACACAGAACCGTACGATGACTCTTCCCTGGATATTATGATTTTTAGCGTTTTCCGGGTAAATAGTGTTTTTGCCGATAAATTTCAGGAGAGCACCGTCACCTCCCGGGAATTCGGGCATTTCCTCAACTGCTACGAAAGGAGTTTCATCAAGTTCTTTAATGTCTTCTGCAAGAGTTTTAATTGAGCTGTTATCTGCCACTTCGTTTTTTGTTTTTGGCGGTGGTGGTGGCGGCGGTGGAGGAGGAGTTATCCCGGAGGTTTCTGTTTCTTTCCTCTCAGTTCTGTCTTTAATAACACTGTAAGAAGGTGCAATGACTTTTTCCCCGGCTTTAACAATCCTGTCGCCCAAATCTTCAGGCTCGGGCAGGTTATCCTGTTGTGTAATCAGCTTTGCATAATTTTGTTCTTTAACCGGCATCTCTTTATATGCAGAAATAGCCATGGAAACAAGAAGAGTAACCGGGATAACGGAAACCAGTTTTATGTTAGCCAGGGAAGAAGTTCTTTTTTTAGTCATCATAACCATTCTCTTTTTTATCAGTGAAGGGTTAGAAAAGCTGTTTGAAAGATTAAAAATCTTTGAGCTGAACACCTGTCTTAAGAGAAGATTCTGATATGTAACCACATTAATCCCGGAGCTGAGGCATTCCCTGTCGGCCTGAAATTCATGTACCGCACGGAGCGACCTGTTAAACAGGTAAATAACAGGGTTGAACCATTGAAGGGCAACAATAAGTTCTATAAAAATTATATCAGCGAAATGCTTCTGGTTTATATGATTCTGTTCGTGTCTGATTATCTCCAGTGATTCTTCCCGTGTGAGCCTTGCATTAATAAATATATGACCCATGGCTGAGAACCCGGAAGTGTTGAAGCCCTTAAAGACTATTATGTTTGTCCCTTCGTTCTTTTTCCTCAGTATCATGAACACCAGGTATGTAAGGTCAGCAATAATCTTCAGCACCACTACAATAATGCCGGCAATATATGCTGCGAATGTGAAATAAAGGGATTTCTCGGCGATAGAAACAGAGACCGGTGAATCTGCCGGGTGTGAGTCGGCTACTATGAATACTTCGGAAAGAAACTTGCCGAAAAACTGAATGTTATGAGGTCTGATAGTATAAAATGAAATTAAGGGCAGGATAACTGATGCAAGAAGGGATAAAAGGATAAATGCCCTGTTACGGTCATATGCAGTGTCTCTGCTTAATAAGAGGGAGTATACGGTATAAAATGCCGTAAGGTATAAAGAGACTTTTAATGTATAGACCAGTAGTGTGCTCATTTTTCAGACCGCTGCTTCTTTACTTCTCCTTCCATTATCTTCATAATCTCTTCCATCTCTTTTACCGAAATACTTTTTTCCTTCGCAAAAAAGCTTACCATTTTCTCAAAAGAATTGGAAAAGTAATCGTTTACAAAATTATTCAGATGGTTTTTTGAATAGTCATTCTTGGAAACCACCGGGAAGTATTCATGGGTTCTGCCATATGCCTTATGGCTTACAAAACCCTTGTCCTGTAATATTCTTACAATAGTGCTTATTGTATTATACGCAGGCTTTGGTTCGTTAAAATGTTCAAGAATATCTTTAACAAATCCTTTCTTTATCTTCCAAAGAACCTGCATAACCTGCTCTTCAGCCCTTGTTAGTTCTCTCATGACCGGATATTTTGTGTATTTTATGACTTATTATTAATACTAAATGTTTTATCAAATATAAAACGAATAATTTAGTTATGCAACCGGAAACATAATCTTTTTTGACAAAAGCATTCATTTGAATGCATAAAATTATCATATTCCGTTTTTGGTGTCTTCAATAAGTTATTTCACCTGTCTCTGTTAGCTAAAAAGGAAAAAAAGTGTACTTTTATTTTTTTAAATAAGTTGCATCAGATCGTGTCAGATGAAGAGCAAAATTTTGGGAATAGGTATATTCAGGGAAAATCTGAGAATTTCATTTCAAGCAATAAAGTCGAACCGGGTAAGAGCGATACTTACCATATGTATTATTGCTTTTGGTATAATGGCTCTGGTTGGTATCCTAACCGCCATCGATGCTATTAAGTCCTCTCTTACAAACCAGTTTACAATGATGGGGGCAAACTCCTTCACAATTACATCAAGGGGGATGAACATACAGATTGGTAACAGCCGTTCGAGAACCAAGAATCATGCGAGGATTACATTCAGGCAGGCAGAGGAATTCAAGACGAGGTTCAGCCAGGCCGCTTGGGTCTCGGTATCTTTTAACGCCTCCGGCCTCTCTACTGTAAAATACGGTTCCGAGGAAACCAATCCCAATGTAAGTCTGATGGGGGTGGATGAGAATAATCTTAATGTGTCGGGGTACGAGATTAATTCAGGCAGGGATTTCAGTCCTGATGATATCAGACTTAACAGGCGGTTTGTTATAATCGGATCGGATATAGCAAGGGATCTTTTCAGTGGCGGTGTTGATCCGCTTGGGCAGTATATCTCTGTGGCAGGTCTGAAGATGCAGGTGATCGGAGTCTTAAAAAGCAAGGGGGCAAGCGCTCTTAACAGCGACCGTGTTTGTTTTATGCCAATTACTACGGCAAGGCAGTATTTTTCGCGTCCGAACATGACCTACAGCATAACTGTGATGCCGATGAAATCTGTTAATCTTGATATGCTGGCGGGAGAGGCAGAAGCTGTTTTCAGGATTGTCCGCAATCTTAATCCGCGCGATGAATCGGATTTTAATATTTCAAAAAGCGACAATATTGTAAATATGCTTTTGAAGAACCTGAGGTATGTAACACTGGCGGCTACAATAATAG
The DNA here is from genome assembly GCA_046706305.1 of Bacteroidales bacterium. Taxonomy (GTDB): domain Bacteria; phylum Bacteroidota; class Bacteroidia; order Bacteroidales; family VadinHA17; genus LD21. The sequence goes on along the minus strand of JBJKPQ010000188.1, from coordinate 32,255 downwards.
GTATAGTGACTCTTTTCGGGGCTGCTGTGGGGCTTATGAATATTATGCTTGTCTCTGTAACAGAACGAACGAGGGAGATTGGTGTGCGTAAAGCCATCGGTGCCAAGACAGCTACAATAAAAAACCAGTTCCTGTTTGAATCCATAATTATTGGTCAGATGGGTGGAATATTTGGTATAGTGCTGGGTATCCTGATAGGTAACGGTGTATCTTCGGCGCTTGGATCCAGCTTTGTTATACCATGGGTATGGGTGCTGACAGGAATTATAGTATGTTTTATTGTCGGGGTTGTTTCCGGTTATGCTCCTGCAGTAAAAGCAGCAAGGATCGATCCTATTGAAGCTTTAAGATACGAATAAAAAGAATAACGATGGAAAAGTACATCATTCAGGAAGAGCTGAGGAATTGTCCGGGAATAGTGTATTATCCGGAAAATAACAAACTGGAGATTATAGGCCGCTCTATACCGGAAAATCCTGAAATAATTTTCACGAAACTTGAGGAGTGGATTATAACACATTTTGAAAGGCACAGCAGTCTCGATATCAATATCAGGCTTGAATATATCAACAGCGGATCATCGAAGTATCTTTATGAAATTCTTAAGAGGCTGACTGCCTATGGCCAGGCAGGTAAGCATGTCAGCATTATGTGGTTATATGAGGAAGATGATGAGGCTATGCTGGAGTTGGGAGAGCATTACAGGGATACAGCCGGTATCCCGCTTGAGATAAAAATGATTATATGAAAAAAGAGGGTGCCCTTTTGAGACACCCTCTTTTTTGTATAAATCATTCATTATTTAAGTTTGGTAATCAGGTCAGCAACCCTGCATGAGTAACCCCATTCGTTATCGTACCATGCAAGCACCTTAACCATTTTTCCATTTACCATTGTACTTAGAGCGTCAAAGGTAGATGATGCGGTACTGTGAATTATATCAGCAGATACAATAGGATCTTCTGTATATTCGAGAATACCTTTCATCGGACCTTCAGCTGCTTTTTTCATAGCTGCATTGATCTCTTCTTTTGTTGCTTCTGTTTTAAGAACCGCTACCAGGTCTACCAGCGAACCTGTGGGAGTCGGGACCCTGACAGAGATACCATCGAGTTTACCCTTGAGTTCGGGAATAACTTTTCCTACTGCTTTAGCTGCACCTGTAGTTGTTGGTATCTGTGATAAGGCTGCAGACCTTGCACGTCTGAGGTCGCTGTGTGGAAGGTCGAGTATCCTCTGGTCGTTTGTATATGAGTGAATGGTAGTCATGTAGCCTATTTCAATCCCGAAACTGTCATTGAGAACTTTTGCAACAGGAGCAAGGCAGTTGGTGGTACATGATGCATTAGAAACGCACTGATGTTCCGGTTTGAGATCTGAATCATTTACTCCGAGAACGATCATTGCATCAATAGTATCTTTGGCAGGTACTGTAAGAATGACCTTTTTGGCACCATTCTTCAGGTGATCGCCATAGCCACCTTTCGGGCTTTCCTTTGATCTGAAAATACCTGTAGATTCAATAACTACATCCGGACTTTCTTTCCATGGTATATTTGCAGGATTCTTCTCTGCTGTAACCTTAATCTTAACTCCGTTAACAATAATATTCTCATCATCGTGAGAAACACCGGCAAATTTGCCCTGTGTTGAATCATACTTGAGAAGGTGGGCAAGTGTTTTGGTATCAGTAAGATCGTTAATACCTATGATTTCTATCTCCGGCTTTTCAAGAGCAATCTTAAAAACGTTACGGCCGATTCTGCCAAATCCGTTTATCGCAACTTTAATCTTTGACATTTCTGTATCTTTAAATGGTTAATAAATTGAAGATACAAAATTAATATTTTCCACTTAATTGGCAAAAGACATAGATCAATTAATCTATTTTCTTTCTTCTTTTAAAAATGTGAGAAATTTTGTTTGATTCCGGATTCAAAGGGTCGAGAATGACTCCAAATCTGTAGCTTACGAACAATGAAAAGAAAACTGACTTATTATTAGTATTGGCCATGATCGGTATTTCCTTCGGGAAGGCATTGATCTGGGCCCCTACTTCAATGGCATGTATGATTTTATCTTCCTTGCTGTATTCAAAGTTAAAACCTCCTTTTGCATAAAGCCCCGGAAGGACTTTAGTCTCATTAAGACCCTTTGTAAAAGGTGCTTTGCTGTAGATATCACGTGAAGCGGCTATTGATACATCGAATTTTTCTTCCCTGATCTCGGCTTCGGAGCTTGAGACATAATAGACAACGCGGTAATAGATGGGTTTATAGACAGCCAGAACAGGACCGGCTGTGTAGAAGTACCTGACTGCAATACCACCCAGGTCAGCCTTTTTGTATATCTCGTGCTGACGCCCGATGCCTCCCCGCAGAAAGATAACGGAATTCATTTTACCAAAGACAAAGGAACCGCCCTGGATATACTGGGAGGCCTGTTTGTATTCCTTGGCATTTCTTAATGTGCCGAGATCAACTTCATAGATTTTTTTATTCCTGAAATCTATTCTCCTGGCACCACGATAGCCAAAGCCTATCCCGTCAGTATTGAGAAGGATTGCAAAAGATCTTTCATTACGGAAGAAAACCTTTTGCTGCTCATCTAATTCACCCTGCGAATACAACCATGCTGTACACGATAATAGCAACAATACCATTATTAGCAGCCTCTTCATCATACCTGAGAACTTATAAACCAGGAGGAATTAAAGAGCATAATCAAATTCAGACGTTTCTTCCTGCCTGCTCTGTAGTTGCTTTTGAATAGGCCGGGCATTCTTTCTTGTTACATGAACTCACCACAAGCACTGTTATAAAAGCGACTATAAGTAAAACAGCAAATTTTTTCATGTGTATATTTATTTAATTGATCACATGGTTTACGGAATGAATTTAAATGCTCGTTTCATCCCTGATTATTAATTTATAAATCACAAAAATAAACTTTTCATTCAAATAACAACCTGGTCGGTAAAATAAATTGTGTTGGGCAAATCCCTGCTATGTATTATAAAACTAAAAAACTGCATTCTTTATTTTGGCAGGCCGTTACAACATTTTTACCCTCATTTTGTTTACCTGTGATGTATAGTAAACATTTAAAATGAAAATAAGAGCTGTTTTCCTTATATTAACATTATATTTTATGACTACCAGCGAAAAATCTTTTTCACAGGAAAAATTACCATATAATGATCTTACCAGGACAGAATCTTATGTAATTAATAATAAAGGCACCGAAGCGCCCTTTACAGGGAAATATACTGATTTCACAGGCAAAGGTACCTATTTATGTAAAAAATGTGGTGAAGCTTTGTATTACTCTTCAGATAAGTTTAAATCCGATTGCGGATGGCCCAGTTTTGATGATGCCATAAAAGGAGCAGTTCTCAGTTTTCCCGATCCGGACGGAATCAGGACTGAGATCGAATGTGCAAATTGTGGTGCACACCTGGGGCATGTATTTATCGGTGAGCATCTGACAGCAAAGGATACACGTTATTGTGTCAATTCTGTTTCAATGGACTTTGTTCCGGCACACCTTCCCCCGGGAAGATACGGCACAGCAGTATTTGCCGGAGGATGTTTCTGGGGTGTACAGTACCAGCTTGAAAAGGCACCCGGTGTTGTTTGCACAATAGCAGGCTATACCGGAGGGCATGTAAAAGACCCCACTTACAGGGAAGTAAGTGCAGGAACCACCGGGCATGCTGAGGCTGTAAAGGTTATCTATAATCCGTCTGAAACAACATATGATAACCTGGTAAGACTCTTTCTTGAGATACATGATCCGACGGAAGTGGGACACCAGGGCCCGGATTACGGCAACCAGTACAGGTCAGAGATATTTTATAAGAATGAAGAGCAAAAACAAACGGCAGAGAAGGATCTTAATATCCTGAGATCTAAAGGTTTGAAAATTGCGACAGAACTTGCTGAGGCATCCGTTTTTTACCCGGCGGAAAAAGATCAGCAGGACTATTTTGCAAAAACCGGCAAACTGCCTTACTGCCACATATATAAAAAGAGATTCTGAATAAAGCAGGATAGTATTCCTGAAGGGTAAGATGTTATTGGTAGTTCTGCAACTGATACGTTTAAAGGTCGGGAAGGAGAGGTGTGCCCATACATTATTTCAGTTATTTTTTTCACAGAAAATTCAATTTTTTTTGTCTTATAGTCATACAAAGAATTAACTTTAGCGAGTTTTAACAGATTCTTTAAAAATAGTATGAATATAAGAAATCGTCGTAAACAGACTTCTGTCAGGGGGAAGACAAAGGTCTGGTACATTATTTTGGGTCTCATTATTGGTTTCATCATTTTAAAATCGGGCAAGGCTGTAGTCAATTACACCTCATCCGACCGCTATTGTATATCCTGTCATGTGCATCCCCAGGCTGATGCTGCATGGAGACTCTCAACACATTATAATAACCCCACGGGAAATATTGTACATTGTGTCGATTGCCATCTTCCGCCGGAAGGACATGGCTACCTCTTTGCCAAGGCTAAGCATGGCTTCAGGGATGTTTACGGGTATTATTTTAAAGACAGCTCCAGTTTCAACTGGGAAGCAAAAAAATCGCTCGATAAAGCCAAGGGCTATGTATATGAACAGGGATGCCTTAAATGTCATCAGAACCTTTTCCCGGTTACCCTTTCGGTTAACGGAGGGAATGCACACCTTTTCTACACAACCAGCAAAGATCCTCTGAGCTGTATCAACTGTCATCTTGGTGTGGGTCATTATGACAAGAATCTGCTGCATGCACACGATACTACTTTTGGGGTGAATGCAACAGCGAAACAGGCTGAATACACGGAACCTGCAAAAGTGGATAAATTTGAGAGCTTCACTGAAAAAATACCGGGTTCATCTGTCTCTTTCGACATGGTTGCACTGCCGGGAGGGTCTTTCGATATGGGGAGTCCGGATAATGAACCTTTGCGTGAGGCTGATGAGGGTGCGGTAAGAAAAGGGACTCTTTCAACGTTCTGGATATCAAAAACTGAAGTCACATGGGATGAATATATGGCTTTCTTCAGGGCAACAAGTTCGCAGGGAAGGACAGAAGGCCAGGTTGTTACAAAAAAAGATGTAGATGCTATAAGCGGAGCTACACCTCCATGGGGTGCTCCCGACCAGGGCTGGGGTAAGGGCAAGCGTCCTGCTATTACAATGTCGTGGCATGCTGCAAACGTCTATTGCCAGTGGTTATCCAAAGTTACAGGAAAGAAATACAGGCTGCCTACTGAAGCCGAATGGGAATATGCATGTCGTGGAGGAACTGAAACACCTTATTTCTTCCCTGGTAATCCAAAGAAATTCTCTTCAACGGGTTTCCTGAGGAAGATATTCCGTCCGGACACTGCTGTTATCTCTTCAAGGGTTGTGTATAAACTGAACAGCGACGGGAAGACCAGGGAACCCGGTGACATGAAGCCTAATCCCTTTGGCTTGAAGAATATGTCTGGTAATGTTGCCGAATTCTGCCTCGATTATTATTCTCCGACAGCCTACCTGAACGATTCCACCGGCCTTGTTAACCCGCGGGGACCTCTGAGAGGCAGTGAACATGTGATCAGGGGAGGATCTTTCAAAAGCGATGCAAAGGATGTCAGAAGTGCAGCACGTGATTTCACAAAGACCAAGGCCTGGCTTGTGACTGATCCACAGATGCCAAAGAGTATATGGTGGTATTCAGATTGTATTGATGTGGGCTTCAGGGTGGTATGTGAAGCTGACAGTAGTTTGGGACAATAATAAATAATATAATAACAACAGGAATATGCATAATCTTAACAGAAGAAATTTTATAGGAAAAACAGCATTGGCCGGTATCGGGCTTGCCAGTGCAGGGTCTTTATTGTCGTCATGTAAAAGAACACCTGATAATAAAGAGCTTGGTTTACCTCCAATATTACACGGAGCACCTCCGGGGAAAAAGCTGCGTGCCGGCCTTGTTGGTGCCGGAGCGCGGGGTACAGGTGCAGCTATCAATTTTATAAGTGCCGGACCGGATCTTGAAATTATAGCTCTTGCTGATGTTTTCCAGGACAAGATTGACATATGCCGCGACAGGTTTGCATCTTTTAATCTTCCCATACCAGAAGAAAACTGCTTTGTCGGCTTTGATGCATATAAAAAGCTGATTGCATTACCAGACATTGATGTTGTCATACTTGCCACTCCATGTAAATTCCGGCCCGATCATTTCCTGGAAGCTGTTACAATGCATAAGCACGTCTTCATGGAAAAACCAATGGCCGTAGATCCTGTTGGAATAAGATCAATAATAACAACTGCAAAAAAAGCAGAGGCCCTTGGCCTGAATGTCGTAACAGGAACACAGCGCCGTCACCGGGAAGACTACATTGAGACATATAAACAAATAATGGGGGGTGCCATAGGCCGGCTTACCTCAGCCAAAGCTTTCTGGAACCAGGATCATGTATGGTTCCGCCTGAGAGAACCCGGATGGGATGATATGACATACATGATACGCGACTGGAATAATTTCTGCTGGCTTGGTGGTGATTTTATCCTTGACACTCATGTTCACAATATCGATGTAATAAACTGGTTCATGGGCAAACACCCGGAAAGAGCAATAGGCTATGGAGGCAGGGCAAGAAGGATCACAGGCGACCAGTATGATTTCTTCAGCATCGACTTTGACTATGGAAATGGTATCAGTTCGCACAGTATGTGCCGCCAGATAGACAGCTGTGCCAACGGAACAGGAGAGCTTATTTATGGTACCGAGGGATATACAAACTGCATAAACACTATCTGGGACCTTGACGGCAAGGTTAAATGGAAGTTTGAATACCCCAGGGATGAAAACGGTAACCCTATGAACACTCTTAAAATACCTCCTTATGTGCAGGAACACATGCATCTGGTATATGCCATACGTACAGGTAACTATGTAAATGAAGCTGAGACAACAGCCATCTCAACACTTACTGCCATTATGGGAAGAACAGCCGCCTATACGGGAAAGCTGATAACATGGGATGAGATGTTTAAATCGGATATGGATCTGGGACCGAAAAAGTTTGAGTTCGGCCCGGTGGATATGGAATTTAAGACTCCAATTCCCGGTACTCCAACGCCTCTTTGATAGTTCTTTTTTTGCAGGTATCAGAATTATAAACTCAGGAATGATGAAAAAAAGGTATCTTTTATTGATGACAGGATTGATGATTCTGTTCTCTGCCTGCAGACACGAGTCCGTATATAAGACTCTTATTATAACCGGACAGAATAATCATAACTGGCAGGCAAGCTCTCCTGTACTGAAAACTATTCTTGACGAGACAGGTATTTTCTCATGCGACATCATATTAACACCTCCTCAGGATAGTGATATGAGCGGTTTCTGTCCCGACTTTTCAAAGTACAGGCTCATTGTTATGGATTATAATGGTGACCCATGGCCGGAAAAAACAAAATCGGCCTTTGTGGATTTTGTAAGGAACGGGGGAGGACTGGTAATTTATCATGCCGCCGACAACTCCTTTCCAGGCTGGAAAGAATATAACGAGATGACCGGACTTGGAGGGTGGGGTGACCGTAATGAAAAAGACGGGCCATATGTATATTATAAGAATGATGTGCTGATGACCGATACAAGCCCCGGGACAGGAGGATCTCACGGGGCCAGGAGAGAGTTCCTTGTTAAGGCAAGGATGCCCGAACATCCCGTCATGAAGGGACTGCCGGCGGAATGGCTTCATGGTACAGATGAACTGTACAGCCAGCTGAGAGGACCGGCAAAGAACCTTCAGATACTTGCCACGGCATTCGCCGATAGTGCTGCCGGCGGAGGTACCATGAGAGACGAGCCTGTTCTCATGACTGTTACCTACGGAAAAGGGCGTATATTTCATACAACAATGGGACATGCCGAAGATGGCGGAGGCCCCGCCATGCAGTGTACGGGTTTCATTACAACTTTCAGGAGAGGGGCAGAATGGGCTGCGACGGGCCGGGTAACACAAAGGGTGCCGGATGACTTTCCAACAGCTGATAAAGCTGTTCTAAGACCACGATTCAATGTGAAAGGTCCTGCGGAAACAGGGAATTTACATGATTAACCCCGGAAATAGCAATAATTATGCTGTCACTTGTTATTCCTGTATTCAACGAAGAAAGCCTTATCGATGAGCTTGTGCAAAGAACTAAAGAAGCCATTGAGTCTTTTGTCGTTGACTATGAAGTTATTATTGTTGATGACGGCAGCACTGATAACAGTCTTGAAAAACTGCTGAAATGGCATAAATCAGATAAAAGAATAAAAATATTAACGCTTTCCAAAAACTTTGGACACCAGGCAGCCTATACAGCCGGGCTTGAGCATGCGAAAGGTGATATAGTGGCAATGATGGATGGTGACCTGCAGGATCCGCCCGAGCTTCTGTCGGAGATGTATGATAAGATACTCAAAGAGGATTATGATATAGTAAGCGGCAAGAAAACAGGCAGAAAGGGTAAAAGAGGAAGAAATGCATATGCTGTCATGTTTCACCTGCTTTTCAGGAATATTGGTGATATTAAGCATATGGAAAACTATGGCAATTATTCCATGATGAAGCGGAAAGCGGTTGATGCTTTACTGTCTATGAAAGAAAAGGTGAGGTATCTGCCCGGATTAAGGACGTTTATAGGATTCAGGCAGGGTTATGTGGAGTTCGTTAGAGAAGACCGCTTCAGAGGCGACCCTAAAATGAGTATTCGTAAACTGTTTATACTGGCTGCCGATGCCATCTTTTCATTCTCCAGGTTTCCCATACGTTTATGCCTGATCCTTGGCTCCCTGGGTACTCTTGTGTTTTTCGCTGCTGGGATATATGTACTCGTTGCTAAAGTATACGGATTCGCAATACCGGGATGGTCATCAACCCTTCTTAGCATATATTTCCTCGGGTCCATTCAACTTGTTTTCCTTGGTATCCTTGGGGAATATATCTACAGGAACTATAAAGAATCGCAGAATCGTCCGGTTTATTTTATAAATGAATACTACGATGACGACTATCAGGACCCATGAAAGAAAAAGGGCTGAAATATATCTTCTTTATCATTTCTGTATTCATACTTGTTGCCCTGGTGGTTACAAGCAGAGATGCAGGTATCTCGTGTGATGAGGTATTGCATTATAACCAGTCGGTAGCTGTATATGATTATTTTGCCACGCATGGAACCGACCGTTCAGCTCTTAACACGCCGGGGACTCATCTGAAATATTATGGCCAGGCTTTCGACAATATCGTTACAATCCTGACAAAATGGTTCGGTATTGACGATGTCTACAGATTCAGGCACGAGATGAACTCCGTGGCAGGATGGCTTACTATGCTTGTTACTGCACTGTTTGCCGTATGGCTGGCCGATTGGCGGGCCGGGATAACAGTACTCATCCTGTTTGCTCTTTCGCCTACATTCATAGGGCATTCACAGAATAACCTTAAAGATGTCCCTTTTGCGCTGGGATACATAACAGCAACATTTTTTACTCTTAAATTTCTGTCCTCCGGAAGGAAAAAGTACCCGGTGGACATAATATTTCTGACCCTTGGTATTGCCGGTGCAATGAGCATCAGGGCTGGTGGTTTCATTTTGATATGCTACCTCCTGTTTTTCTGGGGTCTGTACCATTTTTATGGTTACATCAAGAAAAATCAGTCCGATTTAAAGGAGCTTGCTTCCGGCTTCGGGTGGATTACTGCCATAATTGTGGTTGCCTGGCTGCTGAGCATCATTCTGTGGCCTTATGCCTTGCAGAGCCCAGTCAGGAATGTTATCGAATCGTACAGGGTAATGGCACATTTCCCTGATACTTTCAGGCAGATATTTGATGGAAAGGAGGAATGGTCTGATTTTATGCCTTGGTATTACCTGCCCAAATCGATGGGTATAACAATACCTGTTATCGTTCTTGCGGGGTTGGTTCTGTTGTGCACGTTTTTCGGCAAAATAATCAGAGGCAACAGGATCTTTTTATTTCTTGCCGTGCTGTTCACGATACTGTTCCCGATGCTGTTCGTTGTTTATGAGAAATCAAACCTCTACAGTTCCTGGCGGCAGTTTCTGTTCCTGTATCCTGCCATTGTACTTCTTTCAGGAATGGGCTATTATTATTTTTTTATAAGTGTTAGAAACAGGTACCTCAGGTGGGGGATGGTTTTATTGATGGTCATGTTTTCCTATCCACCCCTGCGGTATATGATATCCAATCACCCTTATGAATATATGTATTATAATATCCTTGAAGGAGGAGTTGACGGCGCATACACCAACTATGAAATGGATTATTACTATGTGAGTCAGACAGAGGCTTCCAAATGGCTCATAAAATACCTGGAGGAAAATAATGATACAGGAAAGATCAAAGTAAAAGCAACATATTCTGTGGTCTGGCAGTTCAGGAAACATCCCAATATAGAGACTTCATATTTCCGCTATGATGAACGCAGTGAATTTGACTGGGATTATGCTATTGTTGTAAACAGGTATATTTCCCCATATAAGCTGAGGCATCATTATTATCCGCCTCCGGATGCCATTAAGGTAATCTATGTCGACACTGTTCCCGTTTGTGCCGTGCTTAAGAGAAAATCGAAAGAGGATTACTTTGGTTATGTTGCTCTGAATAAGGGAGAAAACAAGGAGGCTATTGAGCATTTTGAAAATGCTTTAAAAAATGATGACACTGATGAAATGATTTTTTTTAATTTTGCGGCGGCTCTTTGTAATGACGGACAATGTGAAAAAGCTGATTCGGTTTTGAAAAAAGGACTTGAAATTAATCCTGATTTTGAGCCGATTCTGATGTACCTTGGTAATATCGCAAAGTGGCAGAAAAAAGATGATGAAGCTATCAGGTATTACGAGAGGCTGATCAGGGCGAACCGTAAATATTTTGAAGCATATGTCAGCCTGGCCGGATTACTAATGGATGATAATGCCAGTAAAGCGAGGAAATTATTAATGACATGCCTCGATATGAATCCACGGTATAAGCCGGCAATTAAGGCACTGGCTGATACTTACAGAAAAACCGACCCGGATATAGCCAGGAAATATGATGAACTGGCCGGGACAATTAAATAATTATCAAAAATTAAATAGAAAGATGAAAAAAGCAGTTTTAGTATTTTCGATGACAGCAATTCTGCTGATAAGCGGGTTAAGTGTTCTGAAAGCACAGGATCAGCCCAGCGGACATAAAGATACGGTTAACATGGATACCTATGCCAAACCGGTGGAGTATTATTCAACCGAAGATGATAAATCAGGAATGAGTACCGGCGCTATAATAGGAATAGTAGCAGGTGCAGTAGTTGTTATCGGAGGCGGAGCTTTCCTGGTTCTTAAGAAAAAGAAATAGATCACCGGTACCCGGTTTTATCCTTTCAGCACGGATCGCAAATCCGTGCTGAAAGGGGGCACCGGTTACAATCCGGCGCCAATTGGTTAACTTATAGTTTAATCCAGGTATTTCCTTTCTTATTCGATTCAACAACGGCATGAATGAATTTCATTCCCCTTACTCCATCGTGTACTGTCGGAAATTCTGCCGGATCGAACTTCTCTCCCCGAATTGACTTAGACGTTCCTTTATAAATATTGGCCACGGCTTCATAAATCCCCTCCGGGTGCCCTGAGGGCATTGTGTGTGAGGCTTCGGCCAGTGGCTCATTATACCCGTGTGCTGGTTTATAGATCCTTGTTGGCTCAGAATCGCTCAGGAGATACAGGAAATTGGGATTTTCCTGCGACCATTTAAAACTGGCTTTTGAACCGTAAACGGCTATCGTAAGGTTATTTTCCTCACCTCCGCAAACCTGGCTGGCTCTCACCACTCCCTTAAGGCTATTGCTGAACCGCAGCAGCACAGTACCGTCAAGGTCGAGTTTTACATCATCCTTTACTGAATTAAGGTCAGACAATACTTCTTTAACTTCAAGTCCTGTTGTAAATTCAATAAGATTGAAGGCATGTACACCTATGTCACCCATGCAGCTGCTAATACCGGCATGCTCCGGCTCCAGTCTCCATACTCCGGTGATCCTGCTTTCAGTGCCGTGAATGATGGAGTTTATCCATCCCTGGTAGTACTGGGCATCGATACGCTGTATAGTACCAAGAATACCTTTTGAGATCATTTCTCTCATCTGGCGAATCATAGGATAACCGGTATAGGTATGTGTAAGGGCAAAGGTCAGCTTTTTCTCTTTCACGATTCTTTCCAGTTCCTCAGCTTCAGCTACTGTCATGGTCATTGGTTTTTCACACACAACATGGAAGCCGTTCTCAAGAAGTTTTTTTGCAAAAGGAAAATGAAGAGCATTGGGAGTGACAATAGAAACAACTTCAACTCTCTCTTCTGCATTCCTGGCCTTTTCCTGCCTGATCAGTTCATCTACGCTTTCATAGCAGCGGTCGTCACTTATTCCTTCAAGCTTTGCAAATTCTTTGCTCCTGCTATAGTCGGAATCAAATACTCCGCACACAAGTTCAAAATCGTTGCATATCCGGGAGGCGCGACGGTGGGCGTCGCCTATAAAAGCGCCTGTTCCACCGCCTATCATTCCCATTTTAATCTTTTTCATGTGTAAATAGTTACATTATAACGTTGTACAACCATCAAAAGACTATTTTTTCTCAAATGCAGCATCGAAAGCTATATTTGATGAAGGAAAATCGACTTTTTTCACAAAAGCACAAGCCTCTTTTGCCCCGAATTCCCTGTCCATACCACTGTCTTCCCATTCAACAGACAGAGGGCCTTCATATTCGATCCTGTTGAGAGCCCTGATTATTTCTTCAAAATTGATCCTGCCATGTCCAAGACTTCTGAAATCCCAGTAGCGTCCTTTTGTTCCAAAATCGGTATGGCCACCGAATACTCCTGCTTCAGTGGGTACGCTGGACCAGTATACATCCTTCATATGAACATGGAAGATCTTTTCCGCGAAAGTATAAATGAACTCAACATAGTCGACACCCTGGTATCCCATGTGCGAAGGATCGTAATTAAATCCGAAATTGGGATGGTTGTTAATAGCTTTCAATGCCCTTCTTGCCGAAGCTATGTCGAATGCAATCTCAGTTGGATGGACCTCGAGGCCGAAGACAACTCCCAGTTCGTGATATTTATCAAGTATGGGAGTCCATCTTGTGGCAAAATCCTTATAACCGGCATCTATCATTTCTTTTGGTACTGCAGGGAAGGAATAAAGGAGATGCCATATCGAGCTTCCGGTGAAACCGTTCACATGGTCAACTCCAAACCTTTTTGCAGCTTCTCCTGTTTTCACCATTTCCTGTGCAGCTCTTTGTCTTACACCTTCAGGATCACCGTCGCCCCATACATAAGCCGGAAGGATGCTTTTATGTCTCTGGTCGATACGGTCGCATACAGCCTGGCCTACAAGGTGGTTTGACAGGGCGAACACTTTTAACCCGTATTTGTCAAGTGTGGCTCTTTTCTTCCTGCAGTAAGCATCATCTGCTTTGTTAACTTCAAAGTGATCGCCCCAACAGGCAAGTTCCAGGCCTTCATAGCCAAAATCCCTGGCTTTCTCACATAGTGTTTCGAACGGAAGGTCGGCCCATTGACCTGTAAATAACGTAACTGGTCTGCTCATAGTCTGTTATTTTTTAATGTTAAAATTTTAGTTTATGTATTTCTTAAACAAGATTAATAAAAAATTCAATATTAGCAACAGGATATATCCGCATGCCAGCCATATTAAAGTTCCGGGATCCTGCCGGGTGTCCATGGTGCTTTGACGGCATCAAGCTTCCTGCCCAGAGCTTTGAGATCGTCTCCGGCCTTCTTAACTCTTTCGAGTACCGGTGGAAATTCTTTCTTAAGTATATCAAGCTGCTGTTTGGCTGTTGTCGTTATGGCACCACTTGTTCCGTAAGTGGAATATGTGATCTCACCCAGTCTTTCCCTGAGTGGTACCTGCATCGGCGGCAGTTCTTCGGTGCTGGCTTTGGCCTGTGGACCATTGAAGCGGAACTGAATATCTTCAAGTTCATTATTTATTCTTTCAGCTTCCTTCATCATATCAGGAGTAGCTTCCGGTGTCTGGCTTATTGCCTGCATCATGGCATTTACCTGGTCTGTCAGTTCAGAGGTATAGCTCATGGTTCCGAACATCGTACGGGCCAGGTCTGATGCTTCACTTATCCAGCTGTATTTTGCTTTCAGATCGGTGGCAGGGAAGCTTGCAAGTCCCAGGGGTACACAATTAAATGGTACGGGGCCGCTGAGTTGCTTTGTCTCTCCCTTTGCTACCATTGCCAGGGATACATTATATGTTCCTGGCATGGCCTGGATACCTCCTCCGTACCTTCTCCCTGATCTTCCCGATCCGGTGGGGTCATATTTTGTTGTTGTGACAGGAGAGAAGCTCTCGTAAGTGAAGTTCCATGTTATCCTGCTGATACCCTTGGATGCTCCCTTGTAAAGCCGTTTTACCACGTTACCATGATCGTCGGTCACTGTGAAGATGAAATAAGGTTTTACCTCTTTATCCTCGGCCATTAATTCTTCTTGTGAAGGTTGTGGTATCGGTTCCCCTTTTTCAAACAACGCTTTTTCTTTTTCATGCCGTAATTCCCTGGCCGTTTTGGGAACATCCTTCACGTAATAGGTGAATGTTGCGCCGAAAGGCGGGTTGGGAGCCTTGAAATACATAGATCCCTGGTTGTCACGGCCACGTGACTGAACGTACATTTTGGCATCCTTAACAGGGAAGATGTAGCCCGGGTCATCGAGGATTTCTTTTTTGAAGTTGCGCAGCGGGGAATAATCGTCAAGTACATAGAAACCCCGGCCAAAGGTAGCCAGAACAAGGTCACTCTCGCGTTGCTGTAAAGCTATATCCCTGACAGCTATTGTAGGCATACCGGAATGGAATTCTACCCACTCTTTCCCGCCGTCTGCCGAGAAGTAGAAACTGAATTCAGAACCTGCAAACAACAGATCCGGATTAATATAATCCTGTTCAATTGTATGAATGCTTCCGTTGGCCGGCAGGTTGTTTGACAAAGAAACCCATGTTTTCCCTTTATCAGAGCTCTTCAGTATATATGGTTTGAAATCGTCACTAAGCATATTGTTAAATGAAGCATAAACCACATTTTCATCGAATTTATCCGGCAGTATATCACTTACATATGTGTATTCAGGTATACCCGGGAAGGATGTGATCTTAGTCCAGTTTTTTCCGCCGTCTTCAGTTACGGATATCACCCCGTCGTCAGTCCCTGCATAAATCAGACCTTCTTTCACAGGCGATTCTGCAAGGGATACTATCAGTCCCCACAGGGATGTTGACACATCCTTTGCCACCGCATCAATACTCCAGTATTTACCCATCACTTTAAACTGGTTACGATCCTCGTTGCGGGAGAGATCACCAGATATTTCTTCCCACGATCTTCCCCGGTCGGTACTTTTAAATACTTTGTTTGCAGCCATATATATGGTGCTGCTGTTGTGCGGGCTTATTATGAGCGGTGTATCCCAGTACCATTTAAAAGTTTTCTCACCTTCTTTCGGTACAGGTCTTATTCCCACCGACTCATGGCTTTTTTTATCCCACAGGGCTGCATTGCCGTATTGTGATTCTGTATATACAATATTTTCATTTTTCGGATCATTGGCGACCCAGAAGCCGTCTCCGCCCACTGTAACCGTCCAGTCATCATTTACAACGCCGTCACGGTTAATATTCTGCGATGGACCACCCATTGAATTGTTATCCTGCGTGCCTCCGTAAATATTATAGAAAGGCAGTGCATTATCAACGCTGACCCTGTAAAACTGGGCAACGGGCAGGTTTGATTTGAATATGTAGTTGGCACCGTTATCGAAGGTCTCATAAATACCTCCGTCGCCGCCTATATAGAAATGTCTTGTATCATTCGGATCGATCCACATGGCATGGTCGTCAACATGTCTTTCATTGTTACCGACCGAGTTCCATGTCTTACCGCCGTCGAGTGTTACCTTCGATACTGTTTCAAGGCTGTATACCTTATCCACATCCTCCGGATCACATACTATGGTATTGAAATACTGGCCGCTGGAAGCATAACTGCTCATCTTATGCCATGAGGCGCCGCGGTCGGTTGACCTGAAAAATCCGCTTGCATCTCCGGCTGCTTCCATAATAATATAAAGTACATCAGGATTAACCGGTGAGATTGCAAGTCCCATACCGCCTATATCCACTTTTGGCAGGCCGTTCATGATCTTCTCCCATGTCTTTCCTGCATCTTTAGATTTATATACAGCCGATTCAGGACCACCGCCAATTTTTGTATATACATGTCTTCTTCTCTGTTCCGAAGTAGCATAAAGAATATCAGGGTTTCTCGGATCGAAAACAATATTATTTACTCCTGTATTTTCGCTTATATTCAGTACTTTTGTCCATGTTTTTCCACCGTCTTCGGTCTTATAGAGGCCGCGGTCAGCGCGTGGTCCCCAAATAGAACCTTCAGGTGCTACATAAACATCATCGCTGTTTCTGGGATCTACCTGTATCATTCCATTCTGCCTCGAGTCTTTTAATCCCATGTCTTTCCATGTCTGACCTCCGTCCTCAGTTTTGTAAACTCCGTCACCATAGCCAAGCTGGCGCTGGGAATTGTTTTCACCTGTTCCGACCCATACTACATTCGGGTTATCAGGATCCATTCTCAGGCAGCCTATTGAATAGGCACCGTATTTGTCGAAAACAGGTTCCCATGTGGTTCCGTTATTTGTCGATTTCCATACATGCCCGGCTGATACACCAACGTAAATTTCCGAATGGTTCTTTGGGTTTACTGCAAAATCGGAGATTCTTCCTGCCTGCCATGCAGGTCCTATACTACGGAATTTTAATCCGCGGAAAGTAGCCGGACTCAGGCCGGTTTCCTTTTTTTCAGTTGTTTTTGCAGAAGGTTTTCTTTTTTGTGCCATGCCCGGGTTAAGGCATATTACAAATCCCAGAAGAAATACAATGAAAAGACTTTTTTTCATGATCAGTAATTTTACAGGTTTAGTTATTAGACTCAGCTAAGATAAGAAAATCATTCTCAACAGGAGCCCTGTTTTATCCTATTTTACTTACTTTGCAGGATATTCTATAACATAAAAAATGACTGACATTACTAATGTTTTACTCAAACGGAGAAGTATAAGAAAATATTCTCCTGATCCTGTGGATGATTATCTGTTGAATGAAATTTTATCGATGGGATGCAGGGCTTCCACTACAGGCAATATGCAGGTTTACAGCATCATTGTTACAAGGGACAGCGGGAAGAAGAAAGAACTTCTGCCGTTGCATTTTAACCAGCCTATGATAACTGAGGCTCCCGTGGTACTGACTTTTTGTGCCGATTTTAACCGGTTCAACAAGTGGTGCAGGATGAGGCACGCAGAGCCAGGCTATGATAATTTCCTGTCATTTTTCACTGCAGCCATCGATGCTTTGCTTGTAGCACAGACGGTAAGTATTGCTGCTGAATCTAAAGGGCTGGGTATATGCTACCTTGGCACAACAACATACATGGCTCACAAAATAACCGGGGTCCTGGAATTGCCTGCGGGAGTTGTCCCTGTAGCCACAATCACGATGGGATACCCTGCAGAATCGCCGGAACA
Organism: Bacteroidales bacterium; assembly: GCA_046706305.1. Classification (GTDB taxonomy): domain Bacteria; phylum Bacteroidota; class Bacteroidia; order Bacteroidales; family VadinHA17; genus LD21. The sequence continues at coordinate 14,563 of JBJKPQ010000188.1, read as the reverse complement.
GGTAGACCGGTTGCCCTTGGATGCAGTAGTGCATCATGAAACATATCATGATTATACAAGGGAGAGTATCGATGCCTTTTACAGTGAAAAAGAGGCAAGGAATGATTCCATGCAGTTTGTTGCAGAGAATAAGAAAGAGACACTGGCACAGGTATTCACTGATATAAGGTATAAAAAAGCGGACAACGAAGCCTTTTCAAAAGTACTTCTTGATGTCCTGCATCAGCAGGGCTTTATGTGAATATAGTCATTGTTAACTATTGGATGGACAGGCCTTTATTAAAAGGAAGACCCATTTCGGATGCTATCGCTACCAGGTCATTCTCTATTGCAGGAACAAGGCTTATACCCTCTTTTAACAGTTTTTTCTCGGATTCTCTCTCGGGCTCACCCGGTATGATGATGTGATCGTAACCATCTGATGGTTTTGATGATTTGAAGGTATCTATCCACCTGTCCATCTTCGATTTGAACTCATCTGCCGGCTGAAAGGCATCGATCCTCATGGCACCAAAGAAATGCCCCGTGCCCTTTCCTGTTTTTTCTTCCAGAACAGGCAGGTATGCAACACTGGGCGGCACGAAGGGACCAAAATTGGCGCCGCTGAAAACAGCAGAAAAGATATCCACTATGGCAGAAAGACAAAAGCCTTTATGACTCCCGTGTACCCTGTCACCACCCAGAGTCAGCATGGAGCCTCCTCTCCTGAGGATGGCCGGGTCGTCAGAAGGATTGCCCATGTTGTCCTGGACAAAGCCGAACGGGACTTTTTCTCCTTTTTTCTCAGCAACGGCAAGCTTTCCCCTGGCAACAGGTGTAGTTGCAAAGTCGGCAACAAAGGGATCATGTTTTCCTGCCGGTACGGCAACGGCAATAGGGTTTGTGCCCATCATCCTGCTGATAGAGAAAGTGGGGGCAACAAGTGGATTGGCATTGGTAAGGCAGATTCCTATCATATCGTGTCTGAGAGCCATCATGGCATAATAGCCGGCAATACCGAAGTGATTGGAATTGGAGGTTGCCACCCATCCTGTACCTGCTATTTCAGCTTTTTCTATTGCCAGTTCCATTGACCTGCGGGCTGCTACCATTCCAACTGCATTATCACCATCAACAACTGCGGTACTGGGTGACTCATGCAAAATCTTTATTTCAGGTTTTACATTTATCCTGCCATCACGCCACAACTGGTAATAGTCCTTGATGCGTATCATTCCGTGTGAAGCATGTCCGCGCAGTTCAGCAGCAAGGAAGACTTCTGCAATGACTGATGAGTTATGCTCACTGCAGCCCATCTTTTCAAATACGCTCCTGGTGAAATCGAACAGGTATTGATATGTGTACATTAACAATAATTTTTTCGGTGTTTATTCTATTCCTGTCTTCTGTTACTGTAGTATGCACTGGCCTGCTGGGTAGGAGTAATTACAAGGTCGTTGATACAAACATGCCCGGGAAGAGAGGCGCAATAATGTACAACATCGGCTATATCTTTTCCTGTCAGCGGATCAAAACCCTTATATACCGCATCAGCCTTTTCCCAGTCACCTTTAAAACGCACAACCGAAAACTCTGTCTCTGCCATGCCCGGAGCAATATGTGTTACCCTGATATTATGCTTCAACAGATCAATTCGCATGGCTTTTGAGAGAGCATCCACAGCAAACTTGGAAGCACAGTATACATTACCGTTCTCGTACACTTCCTTTCCGGCAATTGAACCGATATTGAAGATATATCCTGTATTTCTTGCTGTCATTAGCGGCGCCACGGCCCTGGTCACATAAAGAAGACCTTTCACGTTTGTATCAATCATCCTTTCCCAGTCGTCGGTTATACCTTCATCAATATGTGACATTCCTACTGCAAGGCCTGCATTATTAACCAGTATGTCAATGGCTTTCCATTCCTCAGGCAATGCGTTTATTGACCTGATGACCTCATCATTGTTCCTTACATCAAACTCAAGCGCCAGTACCTTTGTATTGCTTACGGCTGAAAGCTCGCTCACCAGCTTTTCAAGCCTGTCTTTCCTTCTTCCGGTTATAATAATGTTATAGCCATTGCCGGCAAAGCGTTCTGCTATGGCTTTACCGAAACCGGAGGTGGCGCCGGTTATCATTATTGTCTTATTCATGTTTGTCCGATAGTTTAATTAAAGATGTAAAAATAAGAAAATATATTGACCGATGGTTGCATGGACGTTGCATGCGACGTCCTTACATGCTATATTTGCATTTTCAATTATATGGCAGGTAACCAGGAAAATCAAAAGAAAGATAAGAAAGCGGTTGTGGAGAACATGTTTGATTCCATAGCCTGGAGATATGATTTTCTTAATCATTTTCTTTCTTTCAGCATCGACAGGAGATGGCGCAGGAAAGCAATTAAAATGATCGGGGCAAGGTACAGTAAGCCACGTATCCTGGATGTTGCCACCGGCACTGCAGATCTTGCAATAACAGCCATGAGACTGTCTCCCGGAAAGATAACAGGCATTGATATCTCGGCCAACATGCTGGAGATAGGCAGGGAAAAGATAAGGAAGAAAGGTCTTTCGGAAAGCATTGAGCTTGTCCAGGCCGATTCGGAAAATATTCCTTTTAAGGATAATATGTTTGATGTGGCCATGGTGGCTTTCGGTGTAAGAAATTTTGCTGATCCGCTTAAGGGACTGGAAGAGATGTTCAGGGTATTGCGTCCCGGTGGCATGGTACTTGTCCTTGAATTCTCCAAACCGTCGGGCTTTCCGTTCAGGCATATCTATAACTTCTATTTTCTCCGTATACTCCCCTTTTTTGGAAAGTTATTCTCAAAGGACCACTCGGCATATAAGTACCTCCCGGAATCGGTGATGCAGTTTCCCGAGAATAAGATATTCCTTGAGATCATGGAAAAAGCCGGTTATAATGATACCGGCCAGGTGAGACTGACCGGAGGTATAGCCAGTATTTATACCGGTATTAAAAAGGAAATGCAATAATTATTTGTCAATACAGTTTATTATCTTGTGGCACTTAACCATAAACGTAAACCTTCTTTGAGAACCAGGAACCTTCATATAGCCCTAGTTTCTGTCTTTCTGCTTATCCATCTTGGCGCTTATGCCCAGAAACAGAAGCCTAAGAACTCTTCATGGTATGATGAAAAGGTCCTTCATTTCGGATTCAGCCTGGGATTTAATACAATGGATTATAAAATAACTCCATCGCAGACTTACCTAAGGACTGATTCACTCTATCCTGAAGTAAGTAAGCTTAACCCGGGTATAAACATACAAATTGTGACTGATCTGAGGCCGGCCAGGTTCCTTGACATAAGGTTTCTGCCGGGTGTCTCTTTCGGTCAGAGGGTAATACGTTATTACAAGAATGGTGTACTTTACAATGATCAGCAAAAGCTTGAATCGTCATATCTCGAATTTCCCCTTCTTCTCAAGTTTAAGGGAGAGAGGCTTAACAACATAAGGCCATACGTGATTACCGGGCTTAATTACAGGTATGACCTTGCCGGGAAGAAGGAATTCGATGATACAAAGCCGGTCTATATACGAATCAAGCGTCCTGACCTTTATTATGAGATGGGAGCCGGGCTGGATTTCTATCTCCCGTATTTTAAGATGTCGGTCGAAGTAAAAATGTCCAACGGGCTCTCCGACATACTTGTCAAGCAGGCAGCTCCGGGTCATTCGGAATTTTATAATGCCATCGAGAAAATCAAATCCCAGATTTGGGTCCTTTCTTTCTATTTTGAATAGGATTTTATGAAACAGGTTCAGTTAAATCTGAGTCCGTCTGCTGCTGCCGACGAATCGCTTGTACGCCGGGAGGCAGCACGGCTTTCAGGTATCGATGAGCACAGTATCAGTGTTGTCAGAATTATAAGAAAATCTGTCGATGCACGTAAAAAGAATATACGTATTAACCTGAGTGTTGAAGTTTATGACGACACCGACCCGGTAATATCTGCACCCCTTCCTTTCCAACCATTGGATGTCGGCACTGCCCGGGAAGTGATAATAGTTGGGGCCGGACCAGCAGGTCTTTTCGCCGCTCTCCGGCTTATCGAGCTGGGCTTGCGCCCGGTAATAATTGAAAGAGGACGGGATGTTTCTGCCAGGAAAAGAGATATTGCCAGGATAAGCCGTGAGCATGTTGTCGACCCCGACAGCAACTATTGTTTCGGCGAAGGAGGAGCCGGTACCTATTCCGACGGTAAGCTGTATACCAGGTCAAAAAAAAGGGGTGACAATACGAGGGTTCTGGAGCTGCTGCGTTACCATGGCGCAGATTCGAACATACTTTATGAAGCTCATCCACATCTTGGAACAGACAGGCTGCCGCGTATCATTTCCAGTATTAGAAAATCTATCGTTGACGCCGGAGGAATTTTTCTGCTTGGTAAAAGGGTGACCGACATTCTTATTGAAGGCAACTCTGTGAGGGGTGTTGCTACAGCAGGTAATGAAATTATCAGATCGGACTTTGTTATCCTGGCAAGCGGCCATTCTGCACGGGATATTTACAATATTTGCCGTTCGCGCAATATAGTACTGGAGATGAAATCCTTTGCCATGGGAGTAAGGGTTGAACATCCCCAGGAACTCATAGATATGATTCAATATCACGGATCGGCCAGGGGAGAGTTCCTGCCTGCCGCTTCTTATAGCCTGGTGAAACAGGTCGACGGCAGGGGAGTTTATTCTTTTTGCATGTGTCCGGGTGGATTTATCGTCCCCTCCGCCACCAGTCAGGAGGAGGTTGTTGTAAATGGAATGTCTCCTTCCGGAAGGAATTCGCCTTACGCCAATTCCGGTATTGTGGTGGAGATAAAACCGGACGACCTGGCTGCTTATAACAGAGCAGGTGTGTTTGCAGGTCTTGAATACCAGGCGGATATAGAACACAGGGCCTGGATAAACGGGGGAATGACTCAAAAAGCACCGGCTCAGAGGCTTATGGATTTCATTTCGGGAAAGCAATCTTCATCTCTGCCTCCCTTATCTTATTTCCCCGGTGCAACACCTTCTCAGATCAGTGAATGGCTGCCTCGTGGTATAAGTGACCGCCTGCGAACCGGATTCACCCTGTTTGGAAAAATGATGCATGGCTTTCTTACCAATGATGCTGTTGTTCTGGGTGTGGAATCGCGTACCTCTTCACCATTGCGTATACCCAGGGATGCTGTTACTATGGAGCATATAAGCATAAAAGGATTATATCCGTGCGGTGAGGGATCAGGTTATGCAGGAGGTATTGTATCATCAGCTGTCGACGGAACAAGGAGTGCCGAAGCTGTGGCAAGGCTGATGAAAGGTTCCGGCTGAACCTCATACCAGATTTCAAAATATTATATAGCTTTGCCTGTAACTAATCTGATATGGCAGGATTTTTAAAAAGACCCTACAGGGAGACAGGTACACCAAAGGAGAAGATTACATCAATCCTGGTCTTCGGCCTCTTTATCTTCCTGTTCCTCTTTTTATTCAGGCCCTTTGGCCTGGCTAACCTCAAGACATTTATTCTTCTGGCTGTGACACTGGGCTTTGGCGTACTTACAACTTTTATGCTACTCCTGTTTAAATACCTTATTGAGCCTGCAGTGATTAATCATGACAGGTGGACTTTCGGTAAAAACCTTTTATGGGACCTCCTCATTGCATCGAGCATAGGCGGGGTTAATTACATTTATATTACAATCATCTTCCGCCTTTCCTTTTCCTTTATTTATCTTTTGTATTCGGTATGGACAGCCATACTGGTAGGATTTATTCCTGTTACCCTCACTTATATGGTTTCATTTAACAGGATGTATCGTACCAGGCTGAAAGAAGCTTCCATTGAACCCGACTACTGGGAAGATGAAGTTATTATCAGGGGAGGTAATCCGAAAAATGAGCTCAGGATGAACCCCCGTGATATTGTTTACCTGGCTTCTAATGATAATTATGTCACTGTAGTGACATTTAAAGATGGTACCACAGCCAAAACAACCATAAGAGGGACTCTTAAATCGGTTGAGGAAGAGCTAGGGAAAAACAGTAAGTTTATAAGGTGCCATAAATGTTATATCGTGAATATGGATTATGCAAAAAATATCACCGGTCATAACCAGAATATGAAGATCAGGCTCAATACACAGAATGATCCTGTGCCCGTATCAAGAAACAAGGCAAAAGAGATTTCCGCTCTTATCAGGTAAATATAAACCTGGGGTACCTCGGTATAAAATATCCTTTCATCCCTGTTTTCAGCATTTTGCCCCGGCTCTTTAACAGATCGCCACATTAATGATTTGTTGATCACATTTAGCTTGCTGCGTAATAGGGCCGCCCGTAATTTTGTTATCAAAAACTGATTATGGCTGATGCTTTCATACTTGGTCTTAGCTCCGGATCTGCCTGTCTTGTTACCTGTGGAATGGTCATGTTTCCCTATTTTGTGGCTGACTCAGCCGGGGTAAGGCAATCAGGCAAAGAGCTTCTTCTTTTTCTTGCGACCCGTTTTATTGTCTACCTGTTAATGGGTACCCTGGCCTGGTTTTCAGGCCGTACCCTGTTTACCAGTCCTGTTGTGAGTAAGATTGTTCCCGGTTCACTTTATGTGATTTTTGCCGTCATGCTTGTTCTCTACAGTATTGACAGGGGACGAAAGGCTTCATGCCCGGCCCGGTTAACAGCCGCCATTAATAAGAAGAGACTTGTCCCGGTAATGCTGGGAATTGTCAACAGCATCGGATTCTGTCCCGCTTTGTTTATCCTGCTCACAAAGAGCGCGACTGAGGGAACTCTGGCAGGCAGCTACCTGGCTTTTGCAGCTTTTTTTGCAGGTTCTTCACTGTGGTTCATCCCCCTGCCGCTGGCAGGGAGAATTAAGGGGAAGGAAGTAATCAGGACGATAGGTATCCTGGCGACAGGGCTGGCAGGTATAATATTCATGATAAAAGGTATAACAAATATTATAGGAGGTATAATCAATGGATAAAGCTTTAAAAACAAATGGCATGCAAAAATCCTTCGGCAAATCATTGCTCTATGCATTCCCGATGTTTATGCTGACGTTCATGCTAATGACGGGAGGGAGGCCTGATTTTTCAGACCCATCTTATTCATTTGCCCTTATTACGGCATTTCTTCTTGTAAACATCCTTTATTTCCTTATGCACTATACCGGAAAGACAGACAGGTACAGGGTAGTGTTGTTTGTGATCTTTGCACTGACATTATCATTTTCACTTATAAAAAATATGATAGCCATAAGACATTCAATGTCATTCTCACAGGCAGACATACTTGAATGTAAAATACCTTTTTGCCACCTGGTTATTCCTATGATGATAATACCGGCAGCCGTATCCAAATCCCTGATTTTCCCCGGCAGCATTCTTAATGGTTTTGCAAATATCTCTTCCATGGTGATTCTCTGGGCTCTGGCAACCCTTGTGCTGGGGCGTGGTTTCTGTAGCTGGGGTTGTTTCTATGGTGGCTGGGATGATGCATTTTCACGTTTCCGGAGGAAACCGTATATAAGGAATATAAATATTATCTGGAGGTGGATGCCTTTTTCGGTACTCTTTATGGTTGCAATTACGGCTGCCCTGTCACTTATCCCTACATATTGCGACTGGATATGCCCGTTTAAGGCAGTTACCGAGTTTGAGCAGGTTACATCAGTAGAATCGGCAACCAAAGCCGGAATTTTCTTCAGCCTGTTTGCCGGTCTTGTAGTTGTGCTCCCACTTATGACAAAAAAAAGGACACAATGCAGCTACCTTTGCCCCCTGGGAGCTATCAACAGCCTTTCAAACAGTATAACTCCATTTACCGTCAGGATAGATAAAGAGTTATGTAACGAATGTTACAGATGTGTCGATGTCTGTCCGATGTTTGCAATAACAGCAGACGATATTCGAAATGGCAGGGTATCGGTCTTTTGCAGTAAATGCGGAAAGTGTACGGATGCCTGTTCAAAGAAAGCCATCCATTTCGGTATTAAGGGAGTACCTGCCGGTACGATGAAGAAATTCTCGAGGAACCTATTTCTCTTTGTCTCTTTCCTGTTCATGGCTGTCTTTTCAGCCGGATCAATAATCAATACACTGCAGAGCCTTTTTAAGCTTATAATTCGATAATGCACTCAAAGACTATGAAAAACAAGATAACTGTTCTCATGAAGAAGATAAAAAAAACAGCAGGCATTATATGGGCATTTGCCGGCATGTTGATTATATTAATGCTCTTCCCCGGTCTTAACAGTCTTTCCGGGGCACTTGCACGGGCGCCTTTTATGAAGATACATCCACGTTACAGCGGTGGTGAAAGAATGTATGAATCAGTAAATGATTGTTGTACACTCGAAGTAAGAAGACCGGTCTTTAAAGGATTGATAAATGACAGGAAGGATGGATTTATTCAGCTTGAATGGAAGGGCACGATCCCCGTGGTTATTAAGGATTCAATTGATTATAACTGCGACGGGAAAGCTGATTTTCTTATTACAGTGGATACAAAACTGAACAGGTCATCACTTAAAAGCTTCAGCGATAGAGTAACAGGTATAGGTATTTCAACTTCAACCTCTTACGGCTGGGCCGTGAGAGTTAATCTTAAGAAAGAATTAAACTAAAAACTGATTAATTATGCATGTATTAATATATCTGTCGGTTTTTTTCGGGATATCAGAACTTGCTCTTACAATCTTCAGACATTCAAAATCCGTATCAGTTAAGACAAAGGACGACAAGGGTTCCCTGCTGGTACTCTGGATTCTTATGATCAGCTGTATTACAGTGGGTTTCAGCACTGCCAGTTACAGTATCCGCACTACGGGAAATTATGTAATGGCTCTTGCCGGAATGATAATGTATCTGTCGGGATTAATTATCAGGTGGAAGTCAATCATTCAACTCAGGAACAGGTTCACGGTGGATGTTGTTGTAAACAGGGATCATAAGCTGGAAACAGGAGGTATGTATAAATACCTCAGGCATCCTTCCTATTCAGGCCTCCTGCTTATTCTGGCAGGGCTGGGACTGGCAATGAACAGTGTTGCATCCTTTTTGATATTAATCGTTCCGGTCTTCCTCGGCCTTAATTACAGGATCAGTGTTGAGGAGGCGCTTCTTAAAAAAGAATTCGGGGAAGATTATTTCAGGTTTTGCTCAACAAGGAAAAAGATCATACCTTTTATATACTGAGTCGGCTGTAAAACACAGATATGTCAGGTCTCTGTCTGGTAAAGAAGCTGGTTACGGTAAAAATAGAACAGGGTTGACTGCGATACCATTCCCACGTACCTGTGGCGGTTATCTATTACCGGCAGATTCCATGTCTTTGTCTTTTCCAGCTTGTTCATTACCTGGTCCATCCTGTCTTCAATGTGAACTACCTCGGGAGTTGTTACCATTATATCTCCGATCTTTACGGTATCATATTTTGAAGTATCAAATAACAGCTTCCTGATATCATTAAGGGAGACTATCCCCAGGTAATGGCCTTCTTTATCGACGACAGGGAAAATGTTTCGCCTGGCCTGGGTAAAGATATTGACAAGATCACCCAGGGTTGCATTCGGCTCCACGGTCAGGAACCCTCTTTCAAGAACCTTGTTAAGGTTTATCTGCTTAAGTAGTGATTCGTCTCCCGGCAGGGCCTCCGGCTTATCTTTACCGTATTTCAGCCGGTTCATTTCCCTGTTATAGGCTTTCATCAAATCGGCTGTTGTAATAATGCCGAGTACAGCAGACGGATTTTCAAATTCATTCGTTACAATGAGTTCGTCAACATGGTTATGCAACATAATTTCCTGTGCCCTGTCTATGGTCTCGTTAAGACCTATCTTAAGAATATGTCTTTGCATTATGTCCGAAACGGTTTTTATGTTATGATCGGGTTGCTGAAGCATATTATGAAGGTCTTTTATGTAGAAGGTACCGACAAGCTGTTTCTCTTTATTGATAACAGGGAACATCCTTTGTTTGGTTTCTTTCATGATCTTCAGGATATTTTCCAGGGGCATGTTTTCATCGAGCGATATGTTATTCTTATGCCTGTTATATGTTTCCCTTACTGTTATTGTCCGGAAGATGTCATGAGCATACTCTCCAAAGTGGGCCTGTGAATATATTCTCCCCGGAACCTGGCTCTGGTATATACTCCATTTTCTTGCTACCAGGAATGAAAGGGTACATACCCACATACTTGGCATCAGTAGTTCATAATTGCCCGTAAGCTCGCTTACCATAATAATGGTTGAAATAGGAGTATTGGCTGCTGCCGCGAAAAACCCCGCCATACCTACAATTGCAAATGTCGAAGGATAGAGAGTCATTCCCGGGAAAATGAACTGCAGAAGGTATCCTGAAGCAGCACCCACAGTACCTCCAATAACCATGGAAGGGCCGAATACACCTGCGCTTCCTCCCGATCCTATTGTAAAAGACGTGGTAAGAATCTTACCTATAGCTACCAGAATAAGAATCATTACGCCTGTGTTTTTGATCCCGTTCTGCACTATATCCTGTAATATTCCGTATCCTCCTCCCATTACATCAATTGTGTAAGTTCTGTCGCCTGTAACAAGGATAAGCGTAAGAACAATTATCCCGGTCAATAAACCGCCAATGACAGGTTTCATGAACTGCGGAATATTCCATTGTGTAAAAGCTTTCCTTACTCCGTAAAAAGATTTTACGAAGATCAGGGCGGCAAATGCCAGGACAAGAGCTTCTATGGTATAGGGTATAAGCTCAATTGGCTGATTGAATCCGTGTTGACCGGCATTTGTCAGTATATGTTCCCATCCGTACCTGAATGAATATATTGAAAATGCGATTATTGATGAAACAGCAGCAGGAAGTAGAACCTCTGCCTCCACTTCAGCCGAAGAATAAAGAACTTCCGCAGCAAAAATGGCACCGGCAAGAGGAGCCCTGAATATACTGCCAATACCTGCCCCCATTCCGGCGGCCAGAAGCCATCTCCTTGTTTTAACATCGAGGTTGAGCCTCGATGACAGGAAGCTACCGAAACCTGCACCTATCTGGGCAATAGGACCCTCACGACCTCCCGAGCCACCCGTACCAATTGAGATAACTGATGCAAATAACTTTACAATGGGGACTGCCGGCCTTATAAGGCCTCTTTTACGGTGGAAAGCCTTTATAGCTTCATCAGTACCGTGCCCTTCAGCCTCAGGAGCAAATTTGAATATCAGGAAACCTGCCAGAAGACCTCCCAGTGCAGGAAGAAGCACGATCAGGTAGGGTCTGAAACTGCCTGTTGTGAAATGTTCAGTCTGGGGTTCACCTCCCGGTATCAGCGGAGTCAGTCCCATCAGGTGATTTATAGAAAACTCCTTAAGTAAGGCCAGTAACGACTGGAACAGGATTGCCCCGAGCCCGCTGATGACACCTACAACTGAACCATATAATAACCACCTTCCGGCCGATCTGAAATCAAATTCTCTTCCCAGGTAGTTCCATCCGAATATTTTCATCCAACAGCTAAGTTTTTCTCTTTATTATCAATTCTTTTTTATCTCAATTACAGCTATTCTGCAATTTTTCCAAGTATGTCCGATTCTTTCAATGTGAATGAAATCAGAATACTAAGTACCATTAATCCTATCAAAAGGACCAGTGACGGTGTCATCGATCCCGTGGAAGCCGATTTAAAGCTATCCATACCAAATATAAAAGCAATACCCGATACTTGTCCCATCAGCAAAAGCATTCCGTTCGATGTCCCCTCGGAAGCCGGGAAGGTAATTTCAGCACCATACTGGAACCCTACGGGACCTGCACTCAAAAGGAAGAAACCAAGTATCATTCCCGAGAGCAGTAAAATATGGAAACTGGTGGCAAATGTTATTCCGGCCAGTCCAATTGTTGCCCCGGCGAGAGCTGTTATAATAAAAGGTGTTCTCCTTTTATATTTGTCTGACAGCAGGGGTATTATAAGGGCTCCAATAATGCCGCCGATTATCATCATCCCACCTGTTATACCTGCCTGGGTGGCTGAGAAGCCCCTGGGCCTCAGTATGTCCTCAATCCATGTAGTCACACTGTTGAATACCCCCAGCCCGATAAAAAAGATAACCATCAGCCACTGGAAATCCCTTGTGTGAAGCGTTTGCTTCAATCCGTCGTAGACGAGTGAACGCTCTTCCTGGTCGGGTCTGCAAGGGGCAGTGGGAGGTCCCTCCTTCATAAGCAACATAAAAAGAACTGCACTGATAACAGAGATTATGCCATAAATATCGAGCATGCCGCCTATCCCTGATCCCAGAACGAGGTAGGGTGTGAGTGTCATGCCAAGCAAGATGCCTATATACATCGCGAGTGTCCCAAGCCCGGCTGCAGTTGCCCTTTCCTCAATTGGGAACCACCTGGCAGCCAGTTTGGTAATAGCATTTAGTATAAAAGGCTGTCCAATGGCAATTCCTACCTGTGCCAACAAAAGAAGCTGGTAATTTGTTCCGGCAAAGCTGCGTAGCAGACCAAAAACACCTGTGAACAAAGCCCCTGTTCCCACGCCGGTTCTGATGCCGTATTTGTCTATTATCCATGATGCAGGTATAGAGACTATGATAAAAACTATCATAAAGCACATAGACAGAATACCAATCTGCAGATCGGTAACACCATAATACACCGTTGCATCGCCTGTGATGGGAGCAAAGGTAATCCACAGTAACTGGTTGACTGCCACTATTAACATGTAGATGGTCAGCATCAGCCACCTGACGGGATATACCTTAAATTCAGATTGAGGCATCTTTCTTTTTTGTTTTTAATATAAAGACTCTATTCATCTTTTACCGGTATGTTCTTCTGCAAAATTCTGAAAATACAACAGAAGCTGCCATTCCAACATTAAGAGAATCAATTCCCGGACGGGCTTTACTGAACCCGGGTATCATCAGCGGGTTGGTTATATACTTTATAAATTTCCCTGAAATGCCCTTTGACTCATTTCCCAGTAATATAATACCCACATTGTCAAGTTCACAGTTGTATATAGGTTCGCCCTCCAGCAATGTCCCGAATACAGGTATTTTATTACCGGAAGCAAAAGTAAAAAGTTTTTCCAAATCGGAATAATAAATATTGGTATGCAGCAAGGCTCCCATACTCGCCTGCACAACTTTCGGATTATAAACATCAACACAATCGGGCGAACAGACAATATTCCTGATTCCGAACCAGGCTGCTGCCCTGATTATTGTTCCCAGGTTCCCGGGATCCTGAACAAAATCAAGGGCTACTGTCAACTCATCCCTGACAGAGGATAAATCGAGTTTGTTATCGGGCATGGCGATAAGAGCCAGGGCATTATGAGGAGTCTTTAAGGTACTTACCTGTTTCAGCTCATTATAACTGACCTCTTCAGTTTCCTTTACATTTTTCAGCATATCGCCCGCAAGTGAACTGATAAACTCTGGTTTGGCAATAAGGGAATTTACCGTAATGCCGGAAGCTAAAAACTCCTTTACTATTTTGTCCCCCTCTACAATGTACAGCCTTTCCTCATCCCTTATTTTCTTTCTCTGCAGGGAAATGATGTACTTTATCCTGTTCTTGCTTATCATTTCCTTTTGTCAATCAATGAGTTGTACCTGTGTGCAAGATTTTGCAGCCATATCCTGAAATCATTCATAATGTAAAGCACGTAAAGAATTTTCTAATATACAAGTAAGTTTATCGTTCAGTTTTATTTTTCTCATTAATATGTCAATCATTAGCACATCTGCTTTTTTTTAAACCTTACAGTGTTTATATACAGTCACTGACATTCGCTTTTTTTGACTGTTACTTCAGATTTTTATTGATATATTTGAACCGGAACATTTAGAAATAATCTTGAGGAAATCAGCTAACAGTACGATTAATTTTTACTACGGGTTATTTTCAGCCCTGATTTCTATTATTCTGCTTTTATCTTCCTGTAACCCTACAAAGTATGTGCCTCAAAATGAGACACTGCTGGAAGACAATAAAATTGAAATCAATACAGAGGGCATTAAAAAAAGTTCCCTGGTTCCTTACCTGAAACAGACTCCGAACAAAAGGATCTTCGGTACCCGTTTTTATCTTGGCTTATATAATCTATCCAATATAAATAAGACTAAATGGCCTCACAAATGGTTAAGGGAGATAGGCGAGGCACCTGTTATATACGATTCATTGTCTACTGTAAAGAGTAAAAGCCAGATTAAGGCATACATTGAGTCGAAAGGCTATTTTGATGGAACAGTTTCCGATACCGTCGAGACAGAGAAAAGAAAATCAACAGTTTATTACGACGTTCACCTTACAAAACCATATACTATAAGGAACATTCATTATGAAATAGCCGATACTAATATCAGAAAATTGTTTTATTTTGATTCGGTTGACTGTGTTATAGAAAGGGGAAAACCTTATGATGTTGATGTATTGCAGGCAGAAAGAACAAGATTCGAAAGATATATTAAAGATCGCGGGTTTTATTCTTTCTCCGCTGAAAATATTTTTTTCCGGGTTGACAGCACTGTTGGTAAAAGGAAGGTGGATATCTATTATG
>JBJKPQ010000187.1:0-6791 GCA_046706305.1 Bacteroidales bacterium | reverse complement strand
CTCCCACCACCACCTGTATGAAATCCTGTAAATGTTGATCTCTACCTGCGAATTTACAGGGTCCCCGTTCTTATCTACCGTTACAAGCCTTACTTCATTATCGGCGTCAGTGAACAGCATCCTGCTTTTCCCTTTCAGCCCTGGCAGGTTAATCCCTACAAAAGCAGGATAAGGAGCATATTTAAAAGAAGTCTGTACAATGCTCTCGTCACCTCCGGGTTCTGCAGCTTTTGAAGTAAAGACAGCATTAAGCATTCCGGGGGCGTTAATATTACCTGCCGGGTTGAAGCTGAACGAGGCATTCCCGTTATCGTCGAGAGTACCATCAAATGCCCTCACTGTTTCGGAATAGAATTCCCTGGCAGGATCATCAAAATTATACTGCAGGTATTTCTTAAACTCCGTCTTTGTGTGTTTGAGTAAATAGTCGACTGTTGATTTCAGGTTTTTAGCAACGGCTCCGTTCATCCAGCTGACACTTATTTTCCCTTTTTCGGCCAGACCTGTACCTCCCAGTATCTCATCGGGGAAAGTCAGTTTTATCTTCAGCCTGTTTGGTTTTATCGTCTCAATCCGTATCCTTTTGGTGAAAGATGCGCCGCCTATCTTAAATACCGCCCTGTAGTTACCGGTTACGGCATCATCAGCAGTCTTTGTTGTGAACACAAGCAGGTTTGTTTCTCCCGTTTTCTGAACCTGGTTGTCCACACGCTGATCCATGGGGTTTATCAGCTCAAATTGTACAGGATGACCTTTAGGCAGCTTATTAAGCATATCTTTTATGAAAAGTGAAAGATATATGCTATCGCCGGGTCTCCATACACCTCTTTCACCATATATATATGCTTTAATACCATTATCCGGCTTGTTGCCTTCAACATCGAAAGAGCTCATCGACAGGGAAGAGCCGTCATTCACCTTGAGGTAATTGCGGTCCTTATCTTTGGTTGCAACAACAAGGAAGGGATTTCTTTCGCAGTTTAGAACAGCTTCGCCATCCTGGTTCGTTACACCTGATATGATCGGCTGCATCTGGTAATCATATACATCGACCTTTACCTCTTTAACCGGCAAGGCTGAAATTAGATCATTTACCATAACATGCAGTACATTATCTTCACCCTCTTTGGCTATAAGTCCGAAATTGGATGCCAGGATATTTCTGAAAAGTTTCCTGTCGGGACTGTAATATGCAGCTTTACAGGGGTTATCCCTGTCCCTCCAGTTGAACCCGAAAGAATAGTATATCTCCCAGTCTATATCTTCATAGTAATTATCGGGATCCTCCCAAAGGTGCCGGCTGTTTTCCTCCGCCTGCTGAAGAGCTTCCTCATAGGCACTGTCATCATCTGTTCCGGAACAAGGGTAAAGAGAATATGATTTTCGCATGCCCAGGGAAACCTGGTACAGGACACCGGGTTCAACATCAATATAGTCTGCCAGGTCGATTGTATACAGGTTCCATCCTGTTGCATCCATACCCGGACCGCTGGTAAGGTCAACTCTCCCGGAATAGACCGGACGGCCAAACCTCTTTATTGAATTATCCCCGTTAATGTTATTTTCCTGGAGAAAATATGGCAGGTTATTTTCAAAAACCCTGACTATCCTGAGGTCGACAGCTTTCAGGTTTACAGCTTTGAAAGGGAATACCAGGTTTTTTGAAGCAGGGACGATAACGCCGTTTCCGACAGCTTCGATGGCAGGATCCATTGAAGAAAAATCGAGTACTTTTTTTATTCCTGCCGGCAGATGTGCTCCCGTGCTGTTTCTAACCGACGCCTCTATGTTTATTGTCACTTTACCTTCAAGCCTGGCGGCAGGTAGTACACTTATGACGTTCAGGTTGGTGTTGAAAGTAACGGTTGTCTGAGGTACCAGGTAAATCAATCCTGTCAGCTCCATCGAGGCATCGACAGGATCGGAGAAGACGACATCGATTCGCTGGTTCTCACCGCTGACGGGCCTGATATCCATAACGCTGAAAGTACCTTCCGGAGGTATCTTGAAAACGGAAGATCCTTTTTGTCTTGCCCCGGCAGAGGGACCCGACCAGCTGAGGGTGAGTTCCTGTTCCCTGTTGCTTCTTTCTATATCTTTTATTGTGAAATTATGTACCAGGTCGCCTGTATGATCCCATTCTATCTTCATCTTTTTCCTTCCAAGCCTTGCAGAGAGATAGTTTTCTGTTTCAGCCGGTTCAATGAAGTCTGAGGTGGTTAGTACCCCGGTAAGGTAATAACTGTTGCCCTCGGCCGAATTGCATTCCAGCGGACCGGCAGTAACGTGGAAATCTTTTTTGATTGTCTGTATCCTCAGAGGAAACATTGAAAGGTTTTCCTTTACCCCACCGAGTTTTTCAAGATTAAGACTCCCGTTGTAAACTTTCCCCGCATCAAGTATTTTTGAAGGAGTAAAGACAAGAGTAACAGAATCCTTCCATTCTGTTTTCCCCTTTATATAGGGCTGAAATGAAAACAAACCCGTTGCCGACCTGTCTGCTTTCTGTGCGAATTCAGGGGTTAATCTTACCTCAATTGATGAATTGGAAGGAATAACACCAGAGGTATAGCTTTCAATGTATTTGCTGAATCCTTTGTCGACAGGGATATTAACAGGAAGGGCTTCCTGGTTTTTCTGTCCGGGCAGGTGAAACGACCTGTTATCATTTCTTATGCATGAACCGGCGAGCAATAGAGCCAGTATCAGGACTAACATTTTTACAGTTTTCATGGTCAGGAGTTTTATTATCAGGGATATCGGGTTGCCGGACCTAAGTTACAAAAATCGGCTTAATATTAAGAGGATAGGCTGAGGATACTTTTTTTTGTGATTACCCTGATCCGGCGAAGAAATTGATACTGAGTAAGGAGATATTTCAGGGAGTAACCATTTCCTTACGAAGTGATGCGATATAACCGCGGATGTTGTTGAGGGTGCTCACAGTAATCGTCATTTCACTTCCCGAAGCTATTAAAACCTGCCTTGCTGTGTCTATCTCGAGATCGCCTTTACGGAAGTAGATATCGAAAGAGTCGAAATAGTTCTTGAGGAATTTAAGCTTCTTGGTATAGTACACCACAACAGGATCGTCGTAATAGTTTTTCATAAAACTGAGGAGTGAATTAAGGGTGTACTTCTGTTCTGCAATTTTCTGTACGACAACGGGGTCAGGGTTTTGAGGATCATATGCTACCTGTGTTGCAATAAACATAGCCTCTACCCATCCTCCCAGTACTATAAGACCTGCAGTACTTTGCCTGCCACTTTCACGAAGATGATTTTCAATCCGTGTATAAACCCTGTTCATCAGGATGAGAACAGAGTCAGGCTCAGTCATGTCGTCCTGTATACTTCTGAATGTTGAAGATATATACTCGTCAGGAATACCAAGCTTGTCGGCGAGGTCCCTGACAGTGACCATATAGTCGATCATTTTCTGTCCAACACCAAACATTTTAAGATATCCGAAGTCAACACCGTAGATCCCTTCATTGACTGCTGCTTTGGCACTGCTGAGATACTGATCGGCATTTGATGTGGGATTAAGTGCTGCCATGTCGTATGAGATTCCAAGCCTGTCGAAGATATCGCATACCTCAACAGGGGTGAGTACACCGTAATGTATCTCATATCGCGATTCGCTGGTTTCTGTATTTGTGGAATCGGTATTATAAGTTGAAAATAGAGGCTTGAAACTGTCCTTTTCCCCCGTACCCTGTTTACACGAATAAACAAGCATGATCAGCAGGATAAATAAAAATGAGGAAAGTTTGTTCATGGTGCCATTTTAGTTGAACAAAATTAAAAATAAAAAAGAACAGCACATAATGATATGATATTTTAGTGTTTTGGGAGTCCGAAGAAACAGACCTTTGCGCCGTTACGCCCTTACGCCTTATAACAAAATCCTGTTTCCCAGTTTTTCGCTGATCATCTTCAGGGCTGTTCCGAGCAGGGCATATCTTTTCTGGAGAGCGATGATATTTTCTGTTTCGTTTGCTTTTACGGCTTCTTCAAGCAGAGTCATTATCTCTTTTCTCTTTGCTTTTATCTTGTCGCTTTTAAACTTAAGTACAACATCGCTCACTATCTCCTTAAGTTTCATCTCTTCCGTTTCAACATAGGTCTGTTTTACACTCCATATCCTGCTAAGCTCGTGTGAATCAGCGAGAAGGTCGGCTGACAATCGCGATATTTCCGGGTCTTCATGCTTAACGAACTGTTTCTCGCCGGGCACCAGGCCTTGTTCGACGATAAAGCGGAATTCCGAAAAAATACTCTGGCATACATTATTATCGAATGACAGTTCATCATTTGTGATTTCAGTAACTATATAGTCGGCAACGGTATGGACCTCTTCCTTACCGCTTATTTTATCCGAGATCTTTTCAAACTCGGCAGCTCCGAATTTCAGTAGTAGCCTGATAACCTCCTTTTCGGAATAATAAGTTGTATCGGGTCTTTCCGCCTGCAATTGTTTTTGAGTGACTAAGGGCGGAACAGGCAGATCTTCCGGACCGGGGTATTTGTCCCTGTCCTGGAAGGATTTCTGACGTCGTATCTTATTTACTTCCTGGTAAAGTACCGGTTCTGCCACTTCAAGCAGTGTGCTGCATTCTTTAATATAGACGGTGCGGGTTATTGTTTCCGGGATGACGGCAATTGATTTGACAACATCCTTAATAAGATTTGCCTTTTTCACAGGATCATTACTGGCCTCTTCGAGAAGAAGCTGTGTTTTGAAACGGATAAAGTCCGTTTCATGTTCCTTTATATAGCCTGCGAATTCTTCAGTACCGGTCTTTTTGGAATAAGAGTCGGGGTCTTCCCCGTCGGGCAGAAGGACGATCTTGACGTTCATACCTTCTTCCAGTACCAGGTCTATACCTCTTAGTGATGCTTTTATTCCGGCTGCATCACCGTCGTAAAGTATTGTTATGTTTGGTGTGAATCGTTTTACAAGCCTTATCTGTTCCTGTGTGAGTGATGTTCCCGACGAAGCAACCACATTCTCAATACCGGCTTCGTGCAGCGACATCACATCTGTATAACCTTCAACAAGGAAACATTTATCCTGCTGTGTGATCATTTTCCTGGCCTGGTAGATACCGTACAATATGCGGCTCTTGTGATATATTTCCGACTCCGGCGAGTTAAGGTATTTGGCTGTCTTTGCATCCGATTTCAGTATTCTGCCACCGAAGCCGAGTACCTGCCCCGATAATGAATGAATGGGAAACATTACCCTTCCGCTGAACCTGTCGAAGACACGTTCCTCATGCTGGATCGACAGGCCTGTTTTTACAAGGAAATCCTGTTTATAACCATCCTGTAAGGCCCTGGTTGTAAAAGCATCGCGTTTCCCGGCACTGTAACCCACCTCAAACTTCTTCAGTGTATCATGGCGGAATCCTCTTTCTTTGAAGTAGGACAATCCTATTGATATCCCTTCATCGGTATGGAAAAGGTTCTCCGAGAAGAGGCGTGCTGCATAGGTAGTGACAACAAGAAGACTCTCTCTCTCATTCTGCTTGTCGAGATCTTCCTGAGAAAGTTCTTTTTCAACTACTTCAATATGGTATTTCCTTGCAAGATATTTTAAGGCCTCGGGATAGGACAGATGTTCATGTTCCATTATGAAATTAACGGAGTTACCTACCTTCCCGCATCCGAAACATTTAAATATCTCCTTCGACGGGGAGACTGTAAAGGAGGGTGTTTTCTCATTATGAAAAGGACACAGACCCAAATAATTGACGCCCCTTCTTTTCAGGGGAACAAATTCCTGAACAACATCGACTATCTGCGCGGCATCGAGGATACGTTCTATGGTGGCCCTGTCAATCATAGTCCAAAGATATCAGGAAAATGGGGAAAATCATTAAGGGTTGGGGCAATTATGTTGAAGAATGACTAAGGGACTGAGAGACTGAGAGACTAAGGGGCGTATAAAGTAGGTATACAAGCTCTTAGTTCCCCTCCGGGGAGGGCAGTCCGACAGAATCAACTCATTACTCACACCCGCCCGAATTACTGAATCGTTCAGTCGGGCGGGCTCACATTCACACTGACTAAACCCACCCCCAGCTCCCCTGAAGCGGGGTTAATCCTGCCACGTACCAGGCTTTCTGGTTATGGCCTGCGGGCTATCTCATCCACAAAGTAATTCCATACTCCGGTTTACAAAAAAGTCAATTATCTGGCTAAATAAGCTCCCCTTCAGGGGAGATGTCACCGAAGTTGACAGAGGGGCCATTAATCCCATAACTACTTTCTATCATTTTAGGGGAGATTTCAACTACCTCCTTCGCTACCTCCTCCGCTGGAGCTACGGAGGTCAAAGAGTGCTACGGTGATCAGAGGTTGACAGAGGGGCTGTTTAATCCCGTAACCGCAACGAATAGCTTAGGGAACACAGGTGCTTTCATCCACAAAGGAGAATATTTCAATCTCCTCGATGACAATGGTATTGACTATGATGAAATTTTTTTATTCAAATTCCACTCATGAATCATTATGGAACCACTCCGCGGTTCCGGTGTCTCTTTTGTAATTCCTGGCTAGTAATGATGAAACAGCTCCGCGGTTCCATATAGTCAATTAGCCACTTTTATATGATCAGGAGATCCTTCGGCTTCGCCTTCAGGATGACAAGGCAATTTGGAGTTCAATGGGGGAATGAGGTGCGGCGTTTTGATAAATATTTTCATCCGGGAAATAATTTCAGGACAAAACGCCGCACCTCATTCCCCTGTCACTTATTTACTTGCATTGTCATCCTGAATATA
>JBJKPQ010000186.1:0-16971 GCA_046706305.1 Bacteroidales bacterium | reverse complement strand
CTGCCGACCCTCACAGGAAAAATTGCAACACCTGCATCTTTAAATCGCTCGAGCAGGAGACTATAATAAGAGGTTAGTGGAAATGATTTCTTTCCTGTTACAAGTACTGCCTTCCTTCCGGTCCCGGAGACAAGGGAAGGCAGTTCATTTAAGCTCCCGTTACCAAAATATACCGTTGGTATCCTTGCAAACCGGAAAGGAGTTACCATCTGGCCGGATCATTAGGTTCAATAATATTATACCTGACTCCATGCCTTGGTTCTGCCATATACTCCTCCACTTCCTCCCTCCATTTAAGGTAATGTGCAGTTTTCTTATGTTCCGCGGCTGCGGTCTCTGACTCATAGGCTTCATATATCATGAAGCTGTAAGGATCATCAGCTTTCTGAACAAGGTCGAACCGGAGATTTCCCTCTTCCCTGACAGATCCCTTATGATTCTCAGTTGTGGCATCAATAAAACTGTTAAGGTTTTCAGGTTTTACCCTGATATAAACGCAGGTTACTATCATCTTTTTAAGTTTTATATTGAATCAATCCGTCTATAATAAATAAACAAACGAACAACACGGAAGTTAAGTAAAGACCGGTTAATCAGCCAGGGGTTGAGCCGGGCTCCTTTTGCTATTCAAAATATGAGGCATATTCCTCCGGCATCCTGTCGATAGAACTGATCCTGATATCCTTGTAGTATACCTCAGAAGCCTCACTCTGCAACTGGATCTTTCCTTTTGTAAGAGGATATTCTTTCCCGTCTGTAACATACCTCGAATTTCTGAGTACCATTACCACATGGCCGTTTACTATCCTTACACTCTTATCTCCGAAACAGATAAGCTCAAGTGTTGTCCATTCACCATCAGGACTTTCATAATCGGCACTCCTCAGACAAAGAGCATCCCTGCCTGTTCCCGGTCCAATCGGAAGAAAGGGCTCTTTTACACTAGCCACTGCATTCATTGTTCCTTCCGGTAAAAAGGTCCTTACATCTATAGCTGAGTTGGCTATTCCCCAGTGATCACCCATATGGCCCTGCATAACCTGGAACTCCTGCGACAACATCCAGGATCTCCAGTAATCAACACCGCATTCACCAGTGGAATTATATAGAAGTCCTGAGTCTTTCAGCTTGTCAAGACGTGGTTCCCATTTCTTGTCACCCCATCTGACCTTAAGTGTAAGATGATAATTCTCAAAGTCTTTCTTCGTAAAAACACAACCATATGTCTCCCCGGTAATATGAAGCACGGGATCACCGTCCTCCTCGCTTACACTGAACACATTATAAAGATTCTTATTATAACCTATAGGCTCAACAGGATTCCCGTCTCTGTCTTTTGGTTGTTCCCCATTATATGCATTTGTAAGCTTATAACTCTGATAGATCTCCCATTGCGACAGGTTTTTATCAAGCAGGTTGGTCCATCCGTCATCAGAAGGTCGGAATGATGTGATAATAAAAAGAACAGCGACAATAATTGCGGGTCTGATAAGTTTTTTCTTTTCCATAATAAATTAATTGAAGGTTTAGTATGTCAGTTATCCGTAAGAGGCAGAAAAAACCCGCCGCTTAAAAATGTCATAAAAAATCCGGCTCCATAAATTTACTTTAAAAAATCATCAAAATAACCTGCCATCTTGTTAAACAGGTGTACCCTTGCTTTTCCTGCCATGTTGTGGCCAGCTCCCGGGTAAACGAAATAATCAACCTGTTTACCCTGTTTTATGCATTCATCAAGGAAGGTGAGACTGTTTTGCCACATCACAGTCGGATCATTTGTACCGTGTATTATCATCAGCTTTCCCTCAAGGTTACCTGCATAATTCAGCAGGGAGGCTTTTTCATATCCCCCGGGGTTTTCCATAGGTGTATCCATGTAACGCTCTCCGTACATCACCTCGTACCACTTCCAGTCAATAACAGGGCCTCCGGCACATGCCACTTTAAAGACTCCCGGGTAACGTAGCATCAGTGAGATTGTCATAAAGCCACCATAGCTCCATCCATTAACGCCTAACCTCGCAGTATCGACATAACTTAATCCTTTAAGGTAACGAATACCTGCCATCTGGTCGGCTGTCTCAACGTCACCAAGATGACGGTGGATGATGCTCTCGAAAGCGAACCCCCTGTTTGACGAACCCCTGTTATCAAGTGTAAACACGATATATCCTTTTTGAGCCAGCCAGTTAAGCCAGAAACCGGCTCCTCCTGTCCACGATTTGTTAATCATCTGTGCATGAGGACCACCATACACGTATACTATAACAGGGTATTTCTTTGCCGGATCAAAATCGACAGGCTTGATTAAACGGCAATAAAGGTCAGTAATACCGTCATCTGCCTTAATACTGAAGATTGACATCTCACCTGTTTTATAATTCCTGTACGGGTTGGCATCCTCCTTTAAGACATCAACCTTGTTTCCCTCATTGTTAAGAAGGTAATATGCACGTGCCATTTTAAGTCCGCTGTAGGTGTCGAGGAAGTATTCCTTATCTCCTGAAGGTATAAGGTGGTGAATACCCTCGCCTTCTGTGAGGCGAACAGTCTTTCCTGTCTTTATATCAGTCCTGTAAAGGTGATTTTCAAGCGGACTCTGTGCCGTTGATTCGTAGAAGACCCCACGGCCTTCGGGATCAGCATCCAGAAGCTTTGTTACTTCCCACTGACCATGAGTGATCTGCTTGATAAGAGTCCCTTCTGTATCGTACAAATAAAGCTGGTTCCATCCATCGCGGCGACTTTGCCAGATAAACTCGGAAGGATTGGATTCAAGGAAATAAAGACTGTTCATGGGCTCAACGTATCTATCATTTCTCTCCTCAAAAAGAGTTTTGATAAGTTTGCCGCTAACTGCATCGTATTTATTCATCACCAGGTGATTCTGCGCCCTGTTAAGGACACCTGCATAAATAAAGGAACATGACGGGTCCCATGTCACTGATGTAAGATATTCGTTTTCAGGACCATCAGTCTGCAGGTAGACTATCTCGTTCAAAGATGTATTAAATATACCGATCCTCACCTTCTGGCTTTTCATTCCTGCCATGGGGTATTTGATGGGTTCAGGCTGAGCTATCCTGTGGTAAATATCGACAAGGGGGTAATCGGTCACCTCAGTCTGATCATTTACATAGAAAGCCAGAAACCTGCCATCGGGTGACCAGAAAGAACCGGCATTGATACCGAATTCATTTCTGGACGGTACCTGCCCGTTAACGATAGACGGATTCTTCTCCTCAGTAACCTGCATGGTCTTTCCGGCCACAGAAACGAAAAGGTTGTTATTTACAGTGTAAGCCACATTAAGGGTATTTTTGTCGATATTTACATTTTTCCCCTCACCATCATATTCATTTGACTTCGTGACTGAAGATTCCGGCAGGTCATAGATAAACAACTTATTATGATCACGAAACCAAAGCCTGTAAGCATCCATCCAACTGACTTCGGGAAAGCGGCTCAGTTCGTCTTCATTTATTTTCCTTAAAGCAGTATTTAGATCGTGAAGTGTAAGCAATGTATCTTTTTCCGATGGATGTAAGGCTTTTTCCTGTATCAGACTGTTTTCTTCAATCCATGTAAATATGTTCAAATTGCCTCTCCATTCAGGATCATTAACAGAGGCGGGTCTGAGATTTCTGTTCAGGTAATCATCGGCTGTGAAAATTTTATCCTGGGCATTAAGGGCAGTGAAAAAGGCCTGAAAAATTACAGCTGCAAGCAAAATGTATCTACTTCTCATTCGTTAAACAATTAATGATTTTATAACTTAAGATGATAAAAATAGGTATTTTAATATGCAGCAGAAAAGTTTTTTTAGTGTCATTTGCGTACACTGGTTAATAATTTACTTAAAAATCTGACATGTTAAAAAGTTTCATTATCACTGTAGCACGCAATTTGAAAAAGCGTGGAGGTTACATATTATTGAACATAGGAGGTTTAGCTATCGGCCTTACAAGTTTTCTTTTTATTTCCCTTTATGTAATACACGAACTGAGTTATGACCGTTTCCACAAGAATTACAGGAATATTTACCGGGTAAAGGTGGTGGGCAGGATGGCTGGCAGTATGCTCGACCAGGCAGTGACAGCTCCCCCGATGGCCCAGGCAATGATTAAGGACTATCCTGAAATCCTTGATGCCACCCGATTAAGGGAAATGGGTGACTGGCTGGTTCGTTATGGTGATAAGAAATTCAATGAAGACGGCGTCTTGTTCGCTGATTCCAATTTTTTCGATGTTTTTGACTTCAAATTATTGGAAGGCGACAAAAAAACCGTTCTTGTCAGGCCCAGGTCGCTTGTTCTGACAAAAGAATATGCCAGGAAATATTTTGGAAACGAGGATCCTATAGGAAAAAGAATGAGCATGGAATCCGATACTGTACTTTATACCGTAACAGGTGTGGTACAGGACATACCAGACAATTCTCATTTTAAGTTCGACATGCTTGCATCTATGAGCTCCTATCCCGGGCAGGCAAATAACCAGGGATGGGTGAATCACTATATGTATACATATATAGTTGTAAAGGACGGGACAGATCCTGCTGTACTTCAGAATAAACTCCAGCAGATGATTCTCACATACGTGGGTCCCCAGCTGAAAGAGATACTGGGAATTACGGTGGAGGACTTCAAAAAAGCCGGCAATGATTTTAAGTATGTTCTGGAGCCATTAAAAGACATTCACCTAAAAGGCGCCACACAATATAATCTTGAACCACCCGGCTCTCTTTCCACAGTTTATATATTTGCCGTTATTGCCGTACTGATACTTGTGGTGGCAATAATAAACTATGTTAACCTGGCAACAGCTAAATCGGCAGGAAGAGCAAAGGAAGTGGGAGTAAGAAAAGTATCTGGGGCAAATAAATCCGGGCTCATTTCTCAATTCCTTGGAGAATCATTTATAATAGTCGCATTCTCCACATTAATTGCACTTGTTCTTGTATATATACTTTCTCCGTCATTCAACCAGCTTATAGGTAAACAGCTCTCCCTGGGTTTAATAAATAATCTTCCCGGGATACTGGCCCTTGCCGGACTGGTCGTAATAGTCGGACTGGCATCAGGATTTTATCCTGCTTTTGTTCTTGCTTCATATAATCCGGTTCAGGTACTAAAGGGTACAATGAGTCCGGGATCCATGTCTAAAAAACTCCGGGGTATACTTGTTGTTTTCCAGTTCACTGTGTCAATAATTATCATAATAGGTTCAATTATCGTTTACAGCCAGTTAAAGTTCATGACAAACAAGGATATTGGCTTTGATAAAGAAAACCTTATAATCATTAAAAGAGCTGATGTCTTTTGGAGACAAATGAGTTCCTTCCGCAACCAGTTGCTGGAGATACCTGGAGTTCTTAAAGTTGGCTTTTCCCGTGCGGTACCCGGAACAGAATTCAACAATAATGCTTTTTTCAAAGACAACGATCCGGAAAAAAATACGTACCTGCTCAACCAGACAGCTGTCGGCTTTGATTTTCCGGAAGCCCTTGGTGTAAGACTTGCCATGGGACGCTTTTTTTCAACGCAATATGGCACTGATTCAACTGCTGTTCTTATAAACGAGGCCGCGGTAAAATCGCTTGGACTGAAAGACCCTGTTGGCAAATATATCCTTCAGCCAACCGGATCACGGCAATTCCAGAAATTAAAAATTATCGGGGTAATGAAGGATTTCAATATCTCATCTATGCATAAAGCCATACCTCCTGTATGCTTTACGGTAAACGGACCGGGAGGAGGAGACCAGTATGCAACAGTCAGGCTGTCAGGCAAAGATGTGCCTGGCACTATCAGATCAATAGAACAGGTGTGGACGAAATTTGCTCCGGATACACCGTTTCAGTACGACTTCTTTACTGACAGGTGGGAGAATCTCTATTCGACAGAGATAAAGACCGGACGGATATTCATTGTCTTCTCATTGTTGGCCATCTTTATTGCATGCCTCGGACTTATCGGACTTGTGACATTTATAACTAATAAGAGAACTAAAGAAATTGGCATCAGAAAAACCTATGGTGCAACAGAAAAGATTATACTGGGCCTGCTGTCAAAAGAAGTGATCTACCTTATCCTGATCTCATCACTAATAGCTTATCCTGTTGCTTACTTCGGTTCAAAGTACTGGCTCGAAGGCTTTGCCAACCGCATTTCAGTGAGCCCGCTAATTTATATTTCAGCAACACTTATCACTCTGGTGATTGGCTGGCTGGCAATAAGCTATCAGACAATAAAAGCTGCAAATTATAATCCAGCAGCTGCACTCAGAACAGATTAGCAGGTGATTGCCCTGAGCAGGAGGACATTGAGCAGAGAGTAGTCGCTCAGTCCCTCCTGCTGTTTACTAAGTTATAAAGTATGGAAGCAACCTCCGGCAGGAGATATTTTTTTGCCATCGATGATAAAATGGCTGAGGGTGTAGCACTCTTTTTGATCTCAAGAAAATCAAGAGATATCCTTGCATCCAGTATTTTGCTTCTCAGGAGAAGTATCTCCTTTTCACGGCGGATATCCTTAAATGATGAAACAGAACGATATTTGCTGTAATTATTCCTTCCCATTTTTGCTGTTGTTTAAAAAGAAAATCTTCATGACTGATTTTATTACAGGACGGTCAATCAAGGCTTTTCTGAAAGCTATAAAGATCAGTAGCACAATGAAATAGAAACCTGCAACGCAAAGGAAACCCAGTTCGGTTGAATTCAGTACAGAGGCCATGTAATAAGCAGCAGATATAGAAAGAAACAATATTACTGCCGATAGCAGAAACATCAGAACAAGCAAAAACCTTCTTTTGCTTATAAAATCCGATACGATTTCAGCAGCCTGGATCCTGAGTAAATCCAGCTTTACCTCTATATACTCCTGAATATCCTTTTTGATATTCTCCAGTTCATCTATCATATCTTAACAGCTTAATCAGACAGCTTTGGAAAGATGTTCGATCTCTTTGGCCAGCTGATCAATTTTATTTGTGATATCTTCTTTAACCTGCTTGCCTTTCTCTTTGGCCTTATTCTTTAAATTCTCCACTTCTTTCCCGTATTCATCAAGTTTCTTTTTCAAATCATCACGGGTCTCCTGGCCGCTTTTTGGTGCATAAAGCAGTGCTATAACGCCTCCCAGCAGAGCTCCTGTTAGTAAACCTCCTAAAAATGAACCTGTTTTCATATTATTAAATTTTAAGTTAACGGGTATTATGGAACCGGCATTGGTTATTTGCCTTAATACTGCCTGTGCCGGGATAGCATGCCGGATACATAATTCCCGTGATTATTTCAATAAGCTACCCTATAGTTTAACAAAAAATAAACTAAAAAGTTAAGATTTTTTCTTTTAAGATATTTCCAAAAAACCGCTCTACCCTAAATTACTTCTGTAGCCATGGGTGTTTCCCTTATTTCACCGTCGGTTATATCTACATAATATGCCTTGCTTTTTTCGTCAGTAGCCACCACTCTGCTTACCTTGTTATCTTCAAAATAGATGGCAGCATGATTATCTACTGCGTAGCCCGGTTTAAGAACACCGCCTTTAATAAGCTTATGGTACTCGGGGCGCCTTTCCTCTTCCCCGTCATAATGCGGTGAATGGCTTCCCTTAATGAAACCGAGACACTCTATCTTTGAAAGTTCTTTGGGCCTTGAATCGGTGGTACCTTCTTCAAACCAGCACAGTGATCCCGCACTGCCACCACCAAGAAGGATACCCCTGTCCCATGCTTCCCGTAATACCTTATCAATCCCCTGGGCTTTCCATATCGCCAGCATGTTAAGAGTATTACCCCCTCCCACTATTATTGCATCCATTGACAACAGTATCTCGTCCCAGCCTCTTTTGAAATAGTAACTGCTGATAAACATATTCTGAACAAATGGTATCACATCAAGCCCTGCACATAAACTGTACCAGTAAACAGCCGATCTTGGATCGTCGGCTGATGCTGTCGGAAGAAAACATATCCTTGGTTTTGACTTGCCTGTGAGATTACCTGCATAATCAATCAACTTACTGTTCAGAGAACCACCTGTAATAAAAATCTTCCTTTTATCATTTGCCACCTCACTTTCAGCCAGGCCTGCTCCCTTTATCAAAGGACTCATGCCCAATGCTACTGAACCCTGTACTGTTGTAGTAATAAATTTTCGTCTTTCCATTTATAAATAATTTAAATATTGACATTTTAGCTTCAGCTTCATGGCAAACCCGGATACTTTTTGCAATAACCCCCCGGTCCTGTTTGTGTTTTTTCACACCTGTTGCATTCCGGACATTCTTCAATAAGGCGTCCGGATATGGATTATCAGAATTACCCGTCAAGATAAAGAAAGAGGTTTAAAATGCAAAACAACGTATAGTTTTTACCAAACAAGAACTGAACTCATTAATAAGCCTCAATGTAATAAAATAACCGGAAAAATTTGGAAATATTATCAATATATTTTTACTTTGTACTTCAAAGTACTTTTAAATAGTTAATATTGCAGATCGGAATTGCATAAAAAACGGAAATACATTTTACTCTATCATTTTAAAAACATTCAAGCTTAAACAGATGACTGAAGAGATAAGAGCTAACATCAGCAATGCTGAAATGCTCGAGAAGTTATATCGCAGTGACAGGAAATCCTTTCGGAATGGATTTGAAAATCTGTTTCCCGAAATAGAGAACTCAGAAGTTGCAAGATTCTGGAAAGCGAGGCTTGATTATGACAATAAGCCGGAAATATTTAAAACCTTTGCTTTATCAGAGATATTAAGAATTGTATTAACGGGTTTAATTACATACTTCCTGATAAAAATACCGGATATCTTCGGCATAAAATATTATGGAGAACAGATTTATTACGAACAGAATGCTGCAATAATACTGTTTCTGGGTCTTACATTGTACACTATATGGTCTGGTGGCCTGAAGGAAAATAAAAAGATTATCATAGCATTTCTTGCCTTTCTCATCCCGGTTACATATGTTAATATTCTTCCTTCCTCACCTCCTTCCGGTGCTGTTAACCTTGTCTACATCCATCTTCCTTTGCTGATGTGGTTTATTTATGGAATAATATATACAGGATATGATTATCGTAACCTGAATAAAAGAACAGGCTTCATAAGGTATAACGGCGACCTTGCGGTTGTATATGCCCTTATTGCAGTTGCAGGCGGCATACTCACAATAATTACAATTGGTCTTTTTCAATCGATCGGCCTTAGAATAGAAGATTTCTATATGAAGAATATCGTATTAACAGGAGCTATTGCCGCGCCGGTAGTGGCAACTTACCTTATAGAAAAATTTCCGTCTCTTGTCAGCAGGGCAGCTTCCCTTATTGCCCTGGTATTTAGTCCCCTGGTGCTTATTACCCTAATCATATTCCTGGTCAGCATGATTATCACAGGAAAAGATCCTTACAACGACAGGAATTTCCTGCTTATTTTTAACCTGATGCTCCTGGGTGTGATGGCAATTATTATATTCTCCGTCTCTGAAACATCAATAATATCAAACCGGAAATTCAGTGCTGTGATATTACTTGCACTCTCTGCCATTACAATAATAATCGATCTTGTTGCATTATCTGCAATATTCTACAGGCTGAGGGAATATGGCATAACACCCAACAGGCTTTCCGTGCTTATATCCAATATACTTGTACTGGGCAACCTCGTGCTTATCCTTACCGATCTTTTCAAAGTCAATTTCAAGGGCAGGGATTTCAGCAAGGTGGAGCTGACCGTGGCAAAGTACCTTCCAGTCTACCTGGTATGGATCATAATAGTAATATTCGGATTCCCTTTGATTTTCGGCTTTTAGTGTGATAAATCTCCTGAAGACGGGAAGCCCGGTTGTGCAACCATCAACATTACGATTATATGACAATTGAATAACTATCGAATGACAATTGAATGACCATTGAATTTGGTCCGTGATTCACATCCCGGGGTATTGGAGTTATTCTTTCATTGATAATTGGAATTTCATGATAAGCATTCTGTAAAACCGGGAGACCATCTTGTAGCTTGACAGATGTGTCGCCCCTGCAGGGCTCTGGTTATGGGGCGGAGCCTCTGCCCCGGGCTGACACCCGGGGTTATTCATTTTTCGCCCTTTCAGGGCTGGCATAACAGGCAAGGTCACATAACTTGCGGGACTGGCATAACTGGCAAGGTCACATAACTTTCGGGGCTGGCATAACTTGTAAGGTCGTATAACCCGTACCTGTAGTCCCGAAGGGACGACACATTAATAACCCCCGGTGAAAAACGGGGGACACAGCCTCTAAACCACTGAGCCCTGAAAGGGTGACACGTGATCAGTCTTGACAAGGCAGAGGTATCAACACTACGTTCAGAAAATAACCCGAGGCGGGGAATCCTAAGGAATTACCCCTCACAATTATTATCGATACCGGCTTACAAATCACCGATCACCGAACACTTATCACTGAATACTGATCACCAAGCCTCCTCCCCCTCACTTAGCAGCGTTACTTTTCCCCGCACAGGAATCCATATTTCTTCCTCCGAGTCAGGATCATCGTTTTTGTACCTGTCACCGAGAACTTCAAAATGCGGCCTGTCATCTGGCAGGTAATCCGAATCAGGAATCCATGTCCCAAAAATATAATCAAAGATACCTCTGTCAGTACTTAAGCCTTTGTAGACGAAAACGGCATAAAGACCGCCGGCCAGGGTAAATGTTTCCATACCCTGCGGTATATTGCTG
Organism: Bacteroidales bacterium; assembly: GCA_046706305.1. Classification (GTDB taxonomy): domain Bacteria; phylum Bacteroidota; class Bacteroidia; order Bacteroidales; family VadinHA17; genus LD21. The sequence goes on along the minus strand of JBJKPQ010000186.1, from coordinate 6,225 downwards.
TAATCCGATACCTCAACTGCAGCCCATTTCTCAAACTCATTTTCAGGATTAAAATCTGAGAAGTAGGTTGGATTATAAATTTGCATTGAAATCAAATCACCTGAAACACTATTGGAAATTTCCTTCCGCCTGGGCATGAAGTTCTTCCAGAGCTTACTGGTCCTGTTATTTGCCAGGCTCATTACCAGCCTGTTACCCACCAGCTTTTTTTCGCTTATTATCTTTATTTCCGGATTCATATTCAGATTTAACTATTTTCCCTGCCATGAAGCAGTCGCGGTGACTGCACTTAATTATTTTATTTGTTATTTGGTATAACTGCAGTCATTATGCTAAAAAACGGAAGTGTTTTTTCAGCCGGAATCCCATTTTTCAAAGTAAGGAACCTCTCTTCCAGGTCCCCGGGCTGAACATGTTCAAATACGTTAAAACCCAAACCTGGCATTAAAACTGAAAGTTCATCCGGTTTTATCCAAAAAAGAAAGGGTTCTGAGTTATTTACAGAGTCAACTTTAGCGGTCATATAATCAAAACAGATCATACTTCCTGCAGATGAGATTGAATTTATTAATTCTAACGTACTCCTGACTATATCCTTCTCCAGGTAATATGTAACACCTTCCCAGATGAAAAGTGTTTTTAATGATTTATCAAAGCCTGATCTTATTAAAGCAGCAGCAAAGTTCTCATTTTTAAAGTTTATGCTTATGAATGTAACCTGTCCAGGAATGACAACGCCGGCATTTTTGAGAACTTCAATTTTTCTGTTCTGTGTTGAAGCAATATCGAGTTCAAAAAAACGAATAGCCGGGTTTGAGATTTTGAAACGATATGCCCGGGTATCATAACCTGCACCTAAAAATACAACCTGGGCAAAACCTTCAGACAGAGCGTTATCGAATACAGAATCAAAATAAGCTGTTCTGCATGTAAAATAACCATACAATGCAGGTGTAAGTAAATTTTGTACAGCCCACCTTCTGGAAGCAATGTCTGCAAGCGGTTTTCTCCCTTCATCGGTTAAAAATAATTCAGCCAGGTAATCTTGTCCTTTAATTTCAAGCCTGTCCTCCTTTTCTGCCACTGCACGGGCAAAAGCAGCAATCATAGCAGTTTCTGAAGGTTTCTTTTCAACTGTTCTTTCGCTGGCCTCCGGCTGTGATCCGGTAATACACACTACATTCCCAAACGGATCAATGACCTTGGCAATCCTTATGTTTAACACATCCTTAACCGGGGTATGCACTTTTGCCCCCATTTCCATCAGCTTCTGATATGACAAATCAATATTGTCAACCTCCCAGTATGTCTCAGAATTCTCAGTATTAACCGATGATGCCGGATTGCATTTTGCAAGAGACAGGGTGAATTCACCAATCTGGAAAATTACAAGAAACGGGGTATCAAGTACCGGTTGGAGGCCAAGTAATTTTGAATACCATAGTTTAGCATTTTCGATTTCTGAAGCTTTGTAAATGATCCTTTTAATAGATTTAAACATTTTGCCGGATTTTAAATAATCAAGTAACTGTCGGATTAACAAACTATTAAATTACAAAAAAAGATAATTACACCTCTTCTGTATCTGCTTTTCTGGGCTACTTACCATTTTTTAACAACCCCGCTAATAACCCCTTTTACAATGGAAAAAATTTACAAAACGAGTGAATGATGGCATCAAATCGGCCACCTGATAACAGCCCTTGCAAACAGGTATTAAGTTAAATTAATTAGCGCAGTTTCTGCCCTCACTTTCCGCCCCATAATATAACGCATTGTTAAAGCTGATGGCTATATTTCTTTATCTATTGGTCGGCGAATTCCTTATTGCTCGCGAAATTTTTCTGAATTATCAACTCCAAGTCTTGTTTTCTTATTGGTTTCGAAATGTAGTCGTTGCAACCTGCAGCTAAAGATTTTTCCTTGTCTCCGGCAAGAGCAAAAGCAGTTTGAGCGATAATAGTTACTTTCTTATTAAACTCCCTTATTTGCCTGGTGGCTTCATAACCGTTAATAACAGGCATTTGAATGTCCATCAGCACTAAATCAAAGTCAGGATTTTTTTTGCACGCTTCAATGGCTTCTTTTCCTGTAACCACAGTTGAAATTTCAGCAGCAAAGTCTTTAACGGAAATTGCCAGTAAATGATTGGAAGATTCATCATCATCCGCAATTAATACCTTTAGTTTTCTAACATGGTTTTGTTCTTTTTTAATGGAAGCAGAATTTACCGTGTCTCCCACATCTTCATTTTCATATGGTATTGTGAAATAAAACGTTGAGCCGGTGTTTTCTTCACTTTCCAACCAGATTCTGCCTTTCAGCATTTCGACATAAGCTTTTGCGATTGCCAAACCGAGACCCGCTCCCTGGTGAGCCATTTTATCTTCAATATCCGCCTGGATAAAACGCTCAAAGATGGCAGTCTGCCTGTCCTTTGGTATTCCAATTCCGGAATCTTTCACCTGGAACACAGCTTCAGTTTTTGATTCATTCAAATCACAACCAATCTCAACACTGCCTCTAAAAGTGTATTTTATTGAATTTTTAATCAAATTTGTAAGGATGCTGTTTAATTTTTCCCGGTCTGTTTTTATCAAAGCATAATTATTGCCTATATTTTTTGTGATTTTAAAGTCAATTTGCTTTTCCCCTGCTTCAGGTTTGAAAAAACAGTAACAATCTTCAAGCATCTCATTCAGGTTTACACTTGATTTGTGTATTTCTTTTATCCCAGATTCAATTTTAGAGATATCTATGATTTCGTTTATAAGGTTAAGCATCCTTGCGCCGCTTTTCTCAATAATTTTAATGTACTCCTGCTGATTTTCTGTTTTTAAACCGGGATCATTTAATAAGCTTGCAAAACCCAGGATACCATTCATCGGAGTTCGTATCTCATGACTCATATTTGCCAGAAACGCAGATTTTAACCGGTCAGATTCGGTTGCCTTTTTATTGGCGATTAACAGCTGTTCGTTTTGAATTTCAATTTGCTTCGATTTTTCAAGAAGCTTTTGGTAAGTATCTATTTGTTTCAGCTCACTGGCTCTAAGTTGTTGATTACTGGCATGCAGTTGCTGATTAGCAGCTTGTAATTGCAGGTTAGCAGATTTTAATTCAACCTCAGCAAGCTTGCGGATTGAAATTTCATTTTTCAATTCACTAGAACGCGTCTCGACTAATTCTTCCAGATGTTCCTGGTATTCAAAAATTTCACGCTCCATTTGTTTGCGTTCCGTTATATCACGCTCGGTACTTACCACTCCAATCAATTCCCCATTTTCATCTTCCAATCTTGTAACCACAATCCACACATCCAAAATTTTTCCAAATTTGGATATGCGTTTTGTTTCAATTGATTCTACAGGCTCATTATTTTTTAATCTCTCTATAACTTCAGCTGCGATAAATTTAAATTCTTCAGGTATTAAATCAAGCCAGTTTAATTTTAATGCTTCTTCTTCACTGTAACCATACATTTTTGAAGCCCCGGCATTCCATGAGGTAATATTACCATCCAAATCACGAATGATGATAGCATCACTTGAAATAGCAACTACAGTTGCCAGACGCAAAAGCTCGCGAGTCTGAATCCGTAATTTATCGTTGGCAGATTTAAGCATCTGTTCGCTTGCAAGCAGCTGCTGGTTGCTTGCATCAAGTTGCTGATTAGCTGACTTGAGGCGTTGTTCATTTGCCATCAGCTGCTGATTTATTGCATCTAATTGCTGATTAGCAGCTTTAAGCTGAAGTTCATTTGCCTGCAACTGCTGATTGCTTGTATCAAGTTTCAGGTTGGCCGCCTTTAATTGATCCTCATTGTTTTCATATTGAATAAAAACATCTTCAAGATAAGCCAAAACTTTTTTGCTTTTTGCTTTCATTCTTTTCTTATTAGTCGTCACAAATAAAACAACTTAAGAGTTTATCATCTTCATCGCCAATTGAATGATAAACATTACCGGTTCTTACATGAAAAAGAACGCTTCTTCTCTTGGTACCGCCGACAGATTTTGCTTTAATTTTAATATTCTTTTCTTTAAGAATTTTTAAAACCGAATCAATATTTGCCTGGCAAATCGTATCATCTTTTCTTTTTAAAACATTGGAACCACCTACAACACAGACTTCTATTTTTTCTTTGTCCGCCCCGAGAGTAACCATTTGTTCTATCATTTCTTCGATTGCATTAAATGCATATCTGGTTTTCGGAGTTCTACCAATTTCAGGCGATATTCCCGGCAGCATAATGTGTGCCATTGCACTTACCATTGACTTCAGATCATAACCTGCAACAACAACACATGAACCTATTGCCGAGGATTTAAATATTATATTTTCTTTAGAAGCCCTTACTTCACCGGTAAGAACATTTATAATTTCTTCCATTGAACATTATTTCTCAAATTTATATTCAAGAAGCTTAGTAAAATTACATTAAAAAGCAGTTGAGTTACATTTGCGGCTATCTTTTTTCATTGCAAAAACGGTCTAACTGATTCTTCCCCTAATTTGAAGAAGAACCAGCTTAACCGGCATATGCACCAAGGTTACCAGCTATCCACCATTTACCCGTAACTCCTCACTGTCAGTGCCTGAAATAAGTTGACCAAAAAAGCGGTTAACATTATGGCAAACGTAAATTATTTTGATCATGAGAACAAACCTCAGTTCCAGAGGTATTTTAGCGAAGATTTTAAGAAAAGGAAAATCAGGGAATTAGAGCGTAATATTACATCTATTCCCGATATTTGTAAGACTTACACAGTAAGCAGAAGTGCTGTTTATAAATGGATTTACAAATACTCGGTAATGGCAAAGAAACAGGTAAAGCAAGTAGTTGAGGCTAAGAGCGACACACAAAGAATCAAGGCGCTGGAAGAACGTATAAAGGAGCTTGAGCGGATCGTTGGACAAAAGCAATTATTGCTAGAGTTTAAAGACAAGATGATAGAGATAGCAGAGGCAGATTATGGTGTTGATATCAAAAAAAAAGTAGGTTCAAAGCTCTCGTCTGGTACCACTTTAACCGGAAAGAACACAGGAAAAAAATGAACAGTCTTTTTGAAGTGGTAGGTATAAGTAAACAATCATTCCATCAGATGCTGAGTCGCAGAAGATACAAATATGAAGAGCAGGAGCAATTGATTCCACTGATCAATGAGATCCGTAGGGACCATCCTCGTATGTCAGCCAGGGACATCTACCTGAAGCTTAAACCATCGTGTATGGGCAGGGATCAGTTCGAGCGGTTCTGCATGGACACAGGTTATCGGATAAAGAAACTTAAGAACTATCGGGTTACAACTAATAGTCTTGGAGTAACACGGTTCGCAAACATGATAAAGGATCTCGAGTTGACACATGTCAACCAGGTTTTTGTGACTGACATAACTTACTTTGACATAGGATCTGACACCTATTATCTGACCTTAATTATGGACTTATATAATCGTGAAATAGTTGGTTGGTCAGCCAGCGATAATCTGCGAACTGAGGATACGACTCTACCAGCCTTACGCAGATTAATATACGAACGTGGCAGGGTTAATTTAAAAGGAGCCATAATGCACTCTGACGGAGGAGGACAGTACTATTGCAAGGAGTTTAAAGAACTCACCAAAGATCTAAAAATGATCAACTCAATGACAGAAGAAAAGGTGTTTGAAAACTCACATGCTGAGAGGCTAAACGGGATAATTAAAAACAATTATCTTTATCCATATGGGCCTACAAACATGATTACTCTTAAGAAATTACCAGACAGGGCAGTAGCAATGTACAACACTGGCAAACCACATAAAGCATTGGGAAAACTAACACCAAAATCATTTAGAGAAACTATTGATAACGAGAATAACTCTACTAGTTATCTCCCGTTATCAACAGTTAATCATAATAATAATAAAAGAAGTAAATCTAGTATTAAAAAAGTCAACATTATTTAGGCATTGACTTACAAATCACCGATCACCGAACACTGATCACTGAATACTGATCACCAAGCCTCCTCCCCCTCACTTAGCAGCGTTACTTTTCCGTCGCGGTTTACACCTCTCCATTGAGGCCAGTCCTGTGCTACGCATGTTACTGATGAGAATAAACACACAAAAGTTAATAATGCTAATTTTTTCATACCGCAATTTTTAAGAAATTGATTATTAAAATTACGGTTTTTTTTTGTTTCAATGCAAGGTTGTTGGTAATCAGTAATCGGTGATC
>JBJKPQ010000185.1:0-45850 GCA_046706305.1 Bacteroidales bacterium | reverse complement strand
CATCTGTTAAACAGATCAACTTTTGATTTGTTTATTAAATAAAGGGTAATTATGAAACAACCCTGAAGATATAAAGAATATTTATTATCAAAAAAATCAAAAAATGGAAGAACATATTGTAAAGATAATAGAAACGGGAAGAATTACACATGATGTAAAATATATCAGGGTAGAAAAGCCTGAATCTTATATCTATTCTCCTGGACAGGCAACAGATGTCAGTATAAATAAAAAAAGCATGAAGGATGAACTCCGTCCCTTCACCTTCACAAGTCCGGTTGATGCAACATATCTGGAATTTATTATTAAAAGATATCCGTCGCATAACGGTGTAACAGATGCCATTCATCAGCTTAACCCTGGTGATGAACTCATTTTACATGAAGTATTCGGGGATATCAGCTATAAAGGTCCGGGCTTATTTATTGCCGGTGGGGCAGGAGCAACACCTTTTATATCCATACTCCGCAATTTAAAAAGTAAGAATGAGCTGCCAGGAAATAAACTGCTATTTGCCAATAAAACAAGCAGTGATATAATACTCCGGGAAGAGCTGGAGAATATGCTGGGCATTAACTTCATTAACATTCTCTCCGATGAGACAAAGTCTGGCTATTTACATGGTTTTATAACAGAAGATCTTCTTAGGGAGACTATTTCGAAAGGTAATATGAAAGTATATCTGTGCGGGCCTCCCGTAATGATGGAGAATGTACTCATGCATCTTGACAGTATCGGTTATGCTTCAGATATGGTGATAATGGATCCGGTCTGATAATTTCATGTTTGATAAAATCCTTTCATTATAAAATATATACCTTTGTATAATCTTCTTCAGACAGTAAATTACAATGGAGTACATTGATTATTACAAGATTTTAGGAATTAATAAATCCTCTACTCAAAAAGAAATAAAAAGTGCCTACAGAAAACTGGCCCGAAAATATCATCCCGATCTCAATCCGAATGACAAGGATGCAAAAAAAAATTTTCAGCTGATTAATGAAGCCAATGAAGTTCTTAGCGATCCGGAAAAAAGAAAAAAATATGATCAGTATGGTAAAGACTGGAAACATGCTGAAGAATTTGAAAGCACCGGAAGTAGCGGGCAATATCATAATCAGGAAGGTAAAACCTACGCAAACACACAGTTTGACGGTTCTTTCTCCGACTTCTTTGAAAACCTTTTTGGCGGTTCCGCCAGTTATGGCAGCGGCCGCAGAATAAAATTCAGGGGTGAGGACTACACGGCTGAGCTGCATTTGTCTCTGATTGATGCCTATAAAACACATAAGAGGACTCTTAATATAAACGGAAAACAGATAAGGATCACCATACCTGCAGGAATTGAGAACCAACAAACGATAAAAATTAATGGCCATGGCGGCCCCGGTATTAATGGTGGACCAAACGGAGACCTTTATATTACTTTCCTCATTGAAAGGCACAATAAGTTCAGGAGAGCAGGCAACGACCTGTTTGCAAACGTAGATATCGATCTTTACACAGCAGTACTTGGAGGGGAAATTACAATTGATACTTTGACAGGAAAAGTAAAACTAAAGGTAAAACCCGAGACACAGAACGGAACAAAAGTTAAGCTGAGAAATAAAGGATTTCCTGTTTATAAAAAAGAAGGTGAATACGGAGATTTATATATTACCTATAAAGTCAGAATCCCGACTGATCTTACTGAAAAACAGAAATCTCTTTTTACTGAACTCTCAAAATTATGAAATAAAAAAGTGGAATGATGCAAACTGATAACATGGTGGATATTAATGAAATATGCATATCACACGATATTGAATTCTCTTTTGTCAGTTCATTGCAGGAAAACGGACTTATTGAGCTTGTTGCAGTGGAAAATAACCTGTTCATAGAACCTGATCAGCTTCAGTTACTTGAGAGATGCATTAGCCTCCATTATGATCTTGATATAAACCTTGAGGGCATAGAGACAATAAATTATCTCCTGGAAAAAATTGTTACCCTTCAGGAAGAAGTGATTGAGCTCAGGAACAGGTTGAGGTTATATGAAAAACAATAGTCACTGCATTACTCGCTGTTTTACGATAGCAGTCTGGCAAGCACATTAAGAAACCATCCGGGATATATACCCAGTATAAGGATACCGGCGGCCAGCGATATAAGCGTTATATTTCCGGTCAACGACAGAACAGGTAATTTATCATCCGATTCTTCCGAAAACAAGGAAGTTATAACCCTCAGATAATAATATAGACCTATAACACTGTTTATTATCAAAGAGATTACAAGGACCATGAGGCCCGCTTTCATTCCCTCAAAAATAAGGTAGAACTTTGCCATAAATCCTGCAGTCAGAGGAATTCCGGCTAACGAAAGTAGTGCAAGGGTAAAGACTATTGCCAGTCCCGGCTTTTTCCAGAACAATCCCCTGTATCCTGAAATTAATTCTGCTTCATGCTTTGATGTCGACATCAGGGATATTGTGCCAAATGCTGCTATTGTAGTGATAAAGTATGATACAAGATAAAAAACCGCAGCCTTAATACCGGAACTGTTACCAATAAGCAGGATTATTACCAGATAGCCCATATTGGCTATTGATGAATACGCAAGAAGCCTTTTAATGTTATCCTGTCTCAGGGCAAGAAGATTTCCAAGGAACATTGACAATACAGCAATAGCGGATATCACATAGAAAAGGTAATGATTTTCAAACCCGTTTATATTATAAAAGAAACGGATCAGAACAGCCATTACAGCTCCTTTTGATACTGTTGCAATAAAAGAGGTAACCGGAGCAGGAGCACCCTGGTACACATCAGGTGTCCATAGATGGAAAGGAACAAGTGCCAGCTTAAAACCTATGCCCGTGAGTATCATGCCGAACCCTGTATAAAGAACAGCGGGGGAGGAGGTAGATGCTGAAATTTTTTCAGCCAGACTACCGAACTCCATAGTACCATACGAAAAATAAATAAGGGACATCCCAAAAAGAAGGAATGCCGAAGATACGGAAGCAATAATAAGATACTTTACTGCTGCTTCAATTGATCTTCCTTTCGATTTCTGGAAAGCTACAAGTACATATAATGAAATACTCAGTAATTCTAAGCCAAGGAAAAAAAGAATAAAGTGCCCGGCTACGGAAAGAAGGGCTGCACCAAGTGTGGAAGTAAACAATATAATATAATATTCCTCCCTTATGCCGTCAAGATGTTTTATGTAATCATGCGACAGAAGTGTAACAAAGAAAGCTGATAATATAATTATTCCAAGAAAAACAAGTCCGTAAACATCAATAATGAACAGCGGACTTATTACATGTGGAACCAATGGATAGACATAAAAAACAGAAAGGAAAGCACATAACAATGCAAAAAGAGAAAGATTATAAACAAGTTCGTAATTTCTTATTACAGAAATTACAAGCATCAAAATTACCGGTGCTGCCGATAAAATCAGGAACGGTAATAAACTAATAAAATCTGACTGTGTCATATTTGCATCTAATGATTTTTCATTGCTTCAGCATCCCATATAATACCGGGTGCCGTGACTTTAAAATTACTTGTAACAGGATATTCTATATGCACAACTCTATGGGAGTTAAGTATTTTTGAAAGTGCAGGTTTCGCTGTATTAAAAACAGGTCGCGGAAATATTCCCAAACCGGCAATTAATATTACCATGAGTGCTGAGACTATTTTCTCTCTTATTGTAAGGTCATGAATCGTGTATTCGCTCTGCATTTTTCCCAAAAACACTTTCTGTACTATCCTCAGTGAATAGATAGTAGCAGCTATCAGTCCCAGTCCGGCAAGAAAGGCATATATTACTTTTGTACTGAATGTTCCGGCAAGAATGAGGACTTCTGCTATGAAATTGGCAAGGCCTGGCAATCCCAGCGAGGCCATTGAAAAAATCATCCCCATAGCCCCCAGTACAGGCACTTTCTTCCAGAGGCCACCCATTTTTTCCAGGTCGCGTGTATGAATCCTTTCATATAACTGCCCCACAATAATAAACAGAGCTCCTGTACTTATTCCATGGGCTATCATTTGCATCACAACGCCCTGATATGCAAGTTCATTAAAGGTATATACTCCAAGTATCACAAACCCCATATGACTAACACTTGTATAGGCAACAAGTCTTTTAAGGTCAGTCTGTGCATAAGCAAGCTTTGCCCCATACAGAATGCCGATAACACCCAAGGCCATTCCGATAGGTGCAAAGGAAACAGAAGCCTGTGGAAACAATGGGATAACAAATCTTAAAAGGCCATATGCGCCTGTTTTAAGAAGTAGTGCCGCCAGGATCAGGCTTCCGGCCGTTGGTGCTTCCGTATGAGCATCCGGAAGCCAGTTATGGAGAGGAACAACAGGAAGTTTTACAAGAAAGGCAGCAAGAAATCCCAGCATAAGCAGATACGCCGTGGGACCAGGGATAACTGTTCCTAAGAGCTGTGTATAATCAAATGTATAATTACCCGTGATGTCGCCATGAATAAAGAAAAGTGCAATAATGGAAATAAACATTAACAATCCGCCTGCCTGTGTATAAAGGAAAAACTTATACGAAGCGGCTGTCCTGTTCTCATGCCCCCATATACCTATAAGAAAATACATTGGCACCAGCATGAGTTCCCAGAAGAAATAAAAAAGGAACAGATCAAGAGCCATGAATACTCCCACTATGCCGGCCATAATCAGAAGCAGGTTAAAATGAAAGAAACCCACCCTCTCATTAATTTCCTTCCAGGAGATCAGAACTGCTACTATTCCAAGAAAAAACGAAAGCAGAAGCATCAGAAGGCTCAATCCGTCGACTGCCAGATGCAGGCTGATCCCAAAATGTGAAATCCAGTCGATTTTTATTTCGGAGATCCATTTATCATTATTCCCGGCATGCACTGCCAGTTGCGATAATGCAAGAACCAGGTCTGCTCCCATAGCTGCAAGCGAAACAATACGTGGCCATACAGAACTCTTAATTCCTGTTATCCATGCCAGGAATGCTCCCAACAACAATATTAATATCAGGTAAACAAGTATCATCGTATAAGCATATATGTTAAGATCAAAGTTATTCCAATGGCAAGTGACATAAGATACCATCTCAGTTTTCCATTTTGGGTCCTCACCAGAAGTGAGTTAATAAGCAAAGCTGTTTGCGCCAGGACCTTGTTAAAAATGTCAATAAAATCCTTCTTATCTACTTCTGAAAGCCACACTACAGGTCTGACAAAAATGGTATTATAAAGTGTATCAAAGCCCCAGCCTTTCTCAAAGAATGAATGAAGTCCACTTTCACTGAACGATTTAGAGGATTCAGGTTTCTTCAGATAAACCAGATAAGCAAAATAGATCCCAACCAGTACTATAACTGCTGACAATATTTGGAAAAAATACTCGGGAATACCTTTGTTTGCCAAAACAACTGGTGGTAAAGTGTTACTTAAAAGGTCGGAAAAAAGATGAACATTACCAAGAGAATCCGGCAACTCCACGAACCCTCCGACAATGGAAAGAAAAGCCAGAACAGAAACCGGGATAATCATCAGTTTGCCGGGCTTAAAAGAGGGTTCTGTTTTTGATTCTCCATAGAAAGTGATAAAGATCATTCTAAATGAATATAGGGCAGTAAGAAGTGCTCCGATAATACCTGCTGTCCATAATAAAATGTTCCCGTAATCAGATGAAAAAGCAAACCACAGTATCTGATCTTTACTGTAAAAACCTGCCGTAATAAGCGGTAATGCTGATAATGAGGCAGATCCTATCAGAAATGTAATGAACACGGAAGGCATTTTCTTTCTGAGACCGCCCATTTTGAAAATATTATGTTCCTGGTTCAATACCAGAATAATTATGCCGGCGCCAAGGAAAAGCAGGGCTTTAAAAAAGGCATGTATCATAAAATGAAATATGGCAGCAGACCAGGCGCCGACACCCAGTGCCAGGAACATATAGCCAATCTGGCTTATCGTCGAATAGGCAAGTATTCTTTTCAGGTCATGTTGGGTGAGTGCACTAAATCCGGCCAGCAAGAGTGTCAGAGCACCTATAACAGCCACAGCCGATCTCACAGCGGGAGCAAGCATAAATAGAACATTTGTTCTTGCTATCAAATAAACACCTGCCGTCACCATTGTTGCAGCATGTATAAGTGCGCTGACAGGCGAAGGCCCGGCCATAGCATCAGGCAGCCATGTCTGCAGTGGCAGCTGGGCCGATTTACCAAGTGCTCCACCAAGTAATAATGCAGCTGCCAGGGTAGCTATGGGAGCACCCATAACCCAGTTCATCGATGCATCATACATCAGTTCATTGATATTAAGGGTATGGAAACTGAGGAACAGGATAAAAATCCCGAATATCATCGCCGTATCACCTATCCTTGTTACAATAAAAGCCTTACGCGCAGCTCTGCCATTTGCCGGATCGCTGTACCAGAAACCTATAAGAAGGTAACTACACAGGCCGACCCCTTCCCAGCCAAGGTACATAAGCAGAAGGTTATCTGCCATAACAAGGATTTACATTGAACCAACAAAAAGATTCATATAGGCAAAAAACCTGGAAAACCCTTCATCCTTTGCCATGAACTCCAGTGAATAAATATGGATCAGGAAACCAACAAATGTTATGACAAAAATAAAAACAAGAGAAAGCGAATCCAGGCTGAATGCAATATTGGCATGCATATCAGCAGCACCAATCCATTCCCAAAGGATTACAGTCCATACTTTTATTCGTGGCAGCGAGCCGATGAAAATGAAAGATACAATAAAGGTCAGGATCATTGATAAGCCAACCGTTCCTGCTCCCACAAAACCTGCAATCTTCCGTGGCACCTTACTTCCGGCAAGAGCAAGAAACAGAAAACCAATAAGTGGTATTGCAGGTATAAGCGATATCAATAATTCCATATCTGTTTAAATTTTATCTTTCAATTTATCAATTGAATCAGCATCCAGTGTTTTAAAATGATGATACAATTGCAATATAAGAGCAAGTCCGATTGCCACTTCCACAGCTGTGACAGTGAGAATAAATATAAACATCACCTGGCCGTCAGGCTGCATCCAATGCGAACCGGCTATAATAAAAACAAGACCTGCACTGTTAAACATTATCTCAACCGACATAAGCATGAAAATGATATTTCTCCTGACAAGCAGACCAATAAGCCCCAGGAAAAAAAGTACTCCTGCTAATAAAATCTGAATTTGTACGGGAACTGTAACCATATTTTATTTGTTTTCAAGAAATCTGTGTGTTACTTTCTTTTTCTGACTTCCCAGGTGGTAAGCACCTATTACCCCTGCCATAAGGAGAATTGCAGCAATCTCAACAGCAAGAAGATATGTCGAAAATAAAGATATACCTACCTGTTTGGGTGCTACCATTTGTCCGCCGGCACTGACTGTTGTAGCAGTCCGGAGGGCAAACACCAGATCTGTCAGCAAAACAGCTGCCAGGATGGAGGGCAGTATCCACATCCCGGGTTTAACCCATTTTTTCTCTGTTTTCTTCTCCAGTCCAATATTAAGCATCATTGTAACAAATATGAAAAGTACCATTATGGCTCCGGCATATATTATCACTTCAAGAGCAGCAATAAAGGGAGCCTGCAACAGGTAAAAAACAACAGAGACAGCAAGCAGGGAAAGAATAAGAAATAAAAGAGAGTGAATCGCATTTCTCCCTGTGATTGCCAATATTGTAGCCATTATTGCTACTGCTGCTGCTATATAAAAAAATACATTCATATTATAAGTATTTAAGGCATCAGGTCATTCACATCAACCGGTGTCTCTTCATTATCACCTTCACCTTTACCCTTGACACCCATGTCAACACCGGCATTTTCATAGAAATTATAATCGTGGTATTTACCTTCACCGCTAATCAAAAGGTGCTCTTTCTCATAAACCATGTTCTGTCTGTCATATTCCCCCAGTTCAAAATCGGGTATAAGCTGAATTGCATAGGTAGGGCAGGCTTCTTCGCAGAAACCACAAAAGATGCAACGCGAAAAATTGATCCTGAAAAACAGGGGATACCTTCTTCCATCATCATCCTCCGCAGCCTCCAGGGAAATACAATCAACAGGGCAGGCCGCAGCACAAAGGTTACAGGCTACACACCTCTCTTTCCCCTCATTATCCCTAGTAAGCACTATCCGTCCACGATACCTCGGTGGAAGGTATGGTTTTTCCTCGGGATACTCGATAGTCTCCGATTTATGAAAAATGTGAAGAAAAGTAAGCCAGATAGTGCGAAGTATACTTAACATAAACTTTAATTATATCGTTACATGTTCATTTTATAAAAATCAAAACTGCACCCGTGGCCAGTAGATTTAATAAGGCAAGGGGTAGCAGGAACTTCCAGCCAAGCTTCATCAGCTGATCATATCTGGGTCGCGGTAATGAAGCTCTTAGTAGTATAAATATGAAAATGAAAAAGAATGTCTTAAGAAGAAACCAGAATACCGGCGGAAGGAACGAGGGTCCAAGCCATCCTCCGAAAAACAGAGTAGCTATAATAGAGGATATTAAAGTTATCCCAAGGTATTCCCCCACAAAAAACATTCCGAATTTCATTCCCGAATATTCCGAGTGATATCCTGCAACAAGCTCACCTTCAGCTTCTGGTATATCAAACGGCAGACGATGCGTTTCAGCTATCCCGGCAATAAAAAACACAATAAAACCAAAGAACTGCGGTATTATGAACCAACCGCCGCGTTGTGCTTCCACAATATCATGAAAGCTGAAACTGTCTGCCATCATTACCACCCCCATGAGGGAGAGTCCCATAAATACTTCATACGTCAGCATCTGCGCAGATGCCCTCATTGCTCCTATTAATGAATACTTATTGTTAGATGCCCAGCCTCCCAGTACTATACTGTAAACTCCCAGAGATGAATTGCCCAGAAAAAACAGTATCCCTATATTCGAATCAAACACATTAAACTGCGGTCCGAATGGAATTACTGCGAAGGTCAGCAGGATAGTAGCCATCAATATTCCCGGGGCCATTATGAAAACAGCCTTATCTGCAAATTTGGGTATCCAGTCTTCTTTAAAAAACAGTTTTATGGTGTCGGCAAGCACCTGCAATAATCCAAAGGGACCAACCCGGTTCGGTCCAAGCCTGTCCTGCCAGACCGAGAGCAGCCTTCTCTCAACCCAAATCAGACCTGCAGCAATCGATAATGCTATCAGTATCACACCCGCTATGATCAATAAATAATGCATAATATCTTACTGTTTCCTGTATATATTTCCTATGGCCGGTAATTCAGCATATTTCATATCCTTAAAACCAACTGTTAAGCCGGCAATCCCTTTTAGAGCATCCCGTGAAACTCGTGCAGCTGCCTCAAAGGCATAATTACCCAGAATAACATTTACATCATCTCCATCCGATATATTCAATGCTGATGCATCCTCATCATTAATAATAACAGATTGCCCTGCCGATTTCTTCATTAATGCAGGAGCTGATGAGCTCAATTCCTCACTTCCGAAAATCCTGTATACAGGTAAAATCATAAAACCGTCCGTAACTTCTTCCTTCCTGTAATCAGCCAGGGAGAAAGGCTGCATATCCCCGTTTCCCAGTTTATTAATGAGCCTCACACCAGGGTCACCACCCTTCATACTACCAGCAGGTTCATCCTGGTACTTATAAAGGGCCTGCACGGAATTCCACCCGGGACTCCAGTAAAACGGCACAAGGGATGAAGGCGGATTTTCAGGCAGACCTTCCATTGTAAATGCCAGAGGAGAATCGTTGTCCTCAGGGATACCTTTCTCGCTTACTGAAACATTTGCATGAATTGCTGTCCTTCCGCTATACCTGGGAGTCTGACGTGGTATCTTTGCATTTAGCATCCTGTAATCAGCATCAGGCATGTATTTTTTTAATGCATCAAATACCTGATATTCTTTTGCCATTTCGTCAACCAGATCATCATAGTTTTCTACAGGTTTATGATCGCTTTCTTTTCTTAATAATATTAATTCATTAATCCATCTCCAGCTGTCTTTTATCATACCTTCCGGAAGCAGTGCACGGTAGTATCTCTGGGCCCTTCCTTCGTTGTTAACAAGAGTACCCTGTGATTCAGCAAATGTTGCAGATGGTAATACTATATCTGCTTTTTCAGTTGTTGCATTACGTAAATGATCAAGAGCTATTACGTTTATATCCTTTTTTAGCAGCCTGTCAATGTCATTGCCTGCTTCTCTCCTGTATATATCATTTTCAAGTACAATAATGGTATTTATAGCATTTTCACCGGTCATAAGTGATCTGACTGGCTTACCCGGAAGAAGGGCAAGTCCCATGCTGTTGGCTTCTGATAGGACAGGACTGAACATAACTTCGCGGTCGGAAGAATCAAGGGCCATTGCCAGGTTCATTGCAGCATGGAGTATTTCCATATTTTTGCAACCGGTACCCGATATAACAAGTGGTCTTTTGGCATTTACAAGGGCTTCAGCAATTTGACCCGCAAGAGTAATATTGTTATCATGTCCCGATTTTCCACTTTTATTAATACCACGTAGTGATGATGTAATCAGGGTAGTAAGAGACACTATTTCATCCGGCGATCCTCTGAAGGATTTCCCTGCGATATCATCCCGGCTGTCGCTGAATGGAGTGAGTATGAATAAAGGGTTCCTGCTGTCCTGAGCCAGCTCGCGTACAGGAGCATCATCCCATTTTGCTATCTTGAGACTGGCAGCTGCTTCAAACGAAAGATTCCGTGTTGCCTGTCTTACAGACAGGGCAGCCAGGGGAGCCCTGTTAACAAGATCTTCACCGATAATAATTACTGCATCGGCCTTTTCAGTCTGTTTAAGTGACGGAATAGAGACACTGCTGTATCGCATGAAATTTAGAATTTCATGGGTCAAATTAAATTCATCTTCTGCTATGCCATGATAAAAATTCTCTTCACCTACAAACCTGAGTAAAGCATAATTGGATTCGAGTGAAGCCCTGGGAGAACCAATTCCGGCTATCCTGCCTTCCGCAAGCATGCCACTAACACTCTTTTCCAGGTTATCTTTTTCAGTAACTTCGAGGGACGATTCTTTTCCGTTTCGTGCAAGAGGTTTTAGGATACGGTTTTCACTATTTACAAACTCATAACCAAACCGTCCTCTGTCGCATAAGAAATAACCATTTACTGTTCCATTGTACCTGTTCATCACACGCCTGAGCATGTCATACCTTTCGCCTATTATGGTATTACATCCCAGACTGCAGTGTACACATACCGAGGGAGAGTTGTTAAGGTCCCATTTACGTACAAAATGATCCTTATACGTTTTATCCGTAAAGACACCCGTAGGGCATACTTCTGCCAGGTTCCCGCTGAATTCGCTTTCAAGGGGGCCATCCTGCCGTCGTCCGAAATAAACATGATTATGAGCACCGAAAACATCGAGATCTTTCCCTCCTGCATAATCTTTATAAAACCTTACACACCTGTAACATTGTATACACCTGTTCATTTCGTGGGAAATCAAAGGTCCAAGGTCCTGATTCCTGTATGTTCTTTTTTTGAAGTCGAAACGCCTGTAATTATGACCTGTCATTACCGTCATATCCTGCAGATGACATTCTCCTCCTTCATCACAAACAGGACAGTCATGAGGGTGATTGGTCATAAGCCCTTCGATAACAGAGGCACGAAAATCTTTAACCTCTTTGTCTTCAAGTGATATAATAAGATTATCGGTGACGGGTTCCATGCACGACATCACTATCTTCCCTTTTGAATCATCCTTATCCCTGTACTTTTTCACAGCGCATAGCCTGCAGGCGCCCACAGAGCCAAGGGCAGGGTGAAAGCAGAAATGAGGTATGTTAAAACCAAGAGAAAGACAGGTATCGAGAAGGTTTTTTCCCGGCTTTACTTCATAATATTTTCCGTCAATATTTATCCTGGCCATCATTACCTCCATGGACATTTTTTATCAGTTATATGCTTCACAAAATCATCATAAAAATATTTCAGGGCACTCTGCAAAGGTTCTGCAGCACCGGGAGCATGGGCACAAAATGTATGGCCCGGGCCCATATATTCAGCCTGCGATTTAAGCAGATCGAGATAAGTCATCCTGCCGGTTCCTTCATCGATAGACGAAAGCATTTTTTCCACCCAGGGTAAACCTTCACGGCAGGGTGTGCACCAACCGCAACTCTCAAGTGCAAAGAAATTTTCAATGTTACGTACAAAGGCCACAGGACAGGTCCTGTCGTCAAGTATAATCATTGTTCCTGTTCCCATTCTGCTTCCGACAGAAGCCACCGCAGAAAAATCCATCTTCGTATCAAGATGTTCTTCTACAAGGAAATCCGTCGAAGCGCCTCCGGGAAGTAGACCTCTGAAACCAAAGCCGTCAGCCATCCCTCCTGCATATTCTTCAAGCAGTTCACGTATTGTTATTCCGATTGGAAGTTCCCACAAACCCGGCCTTTTAACCCTGCCACTAACGCCAAAGAGTTTTGTGCCACCTGTCTGCGTGAGGCTAAGACCCTTAAACCAGTCGGATCCTTTATCGACTATATGGGCAATCCATGATAAGGTCTCAACATTATTGACAACGGTAGGATGTCCGAAAAGACCGCTTACAGCCGGAAAAGGAGGTTTCGTCCTGGGTATTGCCCTCTTACCTTCAAGAGAGTTCAGCAGGGCTGTTTCTTCACCACAAATATACCTTCCTGCACTTGTATGAACATAAAGGTCAAGATTAAAGCCCGACCCCAGTATGTTTTTTCCCAGGTACCCGGCTTCATAAGCTTCGGCTATTGCAGTTTTCAGTATTTTTTCTGCTTTTTTATAGGCCCACCTTATGAATATATAGGCTTTAGTTGCCTGAACTGCATAGGATGCCACTATCATACCTGCTATAAGCTGATGTGGACTTCTTTCAAGCAGGTACCTGTCCTTAAAGGTTCCTGGTTCCATCTCATCAGCATTACAGATAAGGTAATTTTGTTTAATAGCAGATTTATCTGTTGGCATTAGACTCCATTTTACACCTGTGGGAAAACCTGCTCCGCCACGTCCCAGAAGATTGGACGATTTAATAAGCTCAGTTATCTCAGGTGGAACCATCTCCTTTAATGCCCTGCGAACACCTTCATAACCTCCAATCTCACTGTACATCTTCAGGCTTAGCGGACCTTCATCTTTTATATGTCCCGTTAACGGTTTTTCCATACTTTTTTATTTGTATTTATCCAGGAGCGTGTCAATAGTATCAGTTGTCAGGTTATTAAAATGATCATCATTGACCATCATTGCAGGAGCATTGTCGCAATCGCCCAGACAGGAAACAGGTAAAAGTGTATACCTCCCGTCACCAGTGGTCTCGCCAAAAGCAATTCCGAGCTTCTTAGAAATATAATCATACAATGTGTTGTAGCCCATTATCATGCAACTGATCCCGTCACATAAGAGAATTACATTACGACCAACGGGCTTCCTGTAGATACGTGAATAAAAAGTAGCTACGGCATCAAGCTCATCTGCCGACATCCGGAGTATTTTTGCAAGGTCCTCAACAGACTCGTCGGAAATCCAGCCGCGATGCTTTTGAACAATCTTAAGTGCATCAATTGAGGCTGCGGAAGGGTAGGGGTATTGTTCCATTTCTTCCTGAATCTCCTTTATTTCCTTTTCGGTAAGCATATTATAACCAGCTGTTTATTAACATTTTTATATCAAACTATCAATCTCTTCTTTCCTTTTATCTTCTATTCCTGCTAATGCAGGGTCTTCACTACGCTTCGACTTTTATCTTATCCTCACCTGTCGAGGTCGGCCAGCACAAAGTCCATCGCTCCCAGTATAGCAAGAAGGTCGGGTATGGTATACCCTTTGCTGATATACGGTAGCATCTGCATATGCGGGAAAGAGGGTGTTCTTATCCTGGAACGGTAAGAAGAGGTTCCCCCGTCGCTTACCAGGTAATATCCATTGCTTCCCTTAGCTGCTTCTACAGGCACCATGGCTTCTCCTGGCGGAATAACCGGTCCCCAGGTAACAGCAAGGAAGTGGGTGATAAGTGTTTCAATGTCTTTCATAGTCTTTTCTTTCCTTGGTGGTACAGCAAGGTGGTGATCGGATTTATAATCACCAGATGGCATATTATCTACACATTGTTGTATTATCCTCAGACTTTGTCTCATCTCTTCCATTCTGACAAGTGCACGATCATAACAGTCACCGTTTTTGCCCAGAGGTATTTCAAAATCAAAGTTTTCAATACCTGAATAAGGCCTGGTCTTCCTGTAATCCCAGTTATACCCTGTTGCCCTGAGTCCTGCTCCGGTAATACCCCAATCAATGGCTTCTTCAGTCGTCGTATATACACCAATACCGACTGTTCTTGCTTTAAAGATGCTGTTTCTTATTACTGCCTTATCAAACTCCTTAAGTCGCCCGGGAAAATAATCCAGAAACTGCCTTATCAGCCCCTGCCAGCCATCAGGAAGATCATGGGCCACTCCTCCTATCCTGAACCAGGAAGGATGCATTCTTGCTCCTGTTATGGCTGTTACTATGTCAAAGACTCTTTCCCTGTCGTTGAATGCATAAAAAACAGGTGACATCTGTCCCATGTCCTGGGCAAAAGTACCAAGCCACACAAGATGACTTGCAATCCTGAACAGCTCACTCATCATTATCCTGATTACCTTTGCCCTGTCCGGGACTTCAATTCCGGCCAGTTTCTCAACAGAGAGCAGATATGCAAGGTTGTTCATTACTCCTCCCAGGTAATCAATGCGGTCGGTATATGGAATAAATGAGTGCCACGACTGTCTTTCGCCCATCTTCTCAGCACCACGGTGATGATAACCTATTTCCGGAATAATATTTACTATATCTTCTCCGTGCAACTGAACAATAAGTCGCAACAGGCCATGTGTTCCCGGGTGCTGGGGACCTATATTAAGAAACATAAAATCACTTTCTTCACTTTGTCTCTTAAGGCCATAGTGATCAGGATCAAACCTGGAGGCCAGATCGTCATAATCCCTCATCTCATCAGTAAGAACAAAGGGTTCCATTTCTGTAGCCCTGGCCGGATGTTCCTTTCTTAAAGGATGTCCTTTCCAATAATCCGGCATAAGTATCCTGTCGAGCCTGGGATGACCTGTATAGTTAACACCGAACATGTCGTAAACCTCACGTTCGTACCAGTCTGCCGATTCCCAAATACTTGTAATACTCGGAATATTAAGGTCGTTTTCCTTTGCCGGTACTTTGATCCTTATATCTTCATTACGTCCAAAGGAAGTAAGGTGATAAACCTGTGTAAAATCACTGTCAGGCTGGCCATTCCTGTATGTCCTTGTTCTTTCGTCTATGGCGGTAAGGTCGTAAAGCATTTTATATGGCTTTTCAACCTCGTTTTTAAGGAAGCCCATAACAGGCAACAGGTTATTCCGGTCTATCCAGATTGTAGGAACAGTATCGGCTACATCCTGCTGGTAAAGAATTAAATTATCGCCAAATTTAGTTCTCAGTCCTGTTATAATATTATTATTGTCACTGTCCATTCCGGTTCACTGTTAAAGACATATTCTTAAATTTCATTCATAGGTCTGAGCCTTATAGTTTTTGATCTTTCTTCCTGCTTCAGGTCACGCATACTTTTCTTTACCGGCCTGTGAATGCCCTGTGGCCCGATAACCCAGCTCGCGGGTCTTTCCTCTTTACCTATTGAATCACGTAACAGTAACAGTCCTTCGAGAAATGCATCCGGACGCGGTGGACAACCTGACACATAAACATCTACCGGCAAAAACTTATCGACTCCCTGAACAACACTGTATATATCGTACATGCCTCCGGAATTGGCACACGATCCCATTGAAATGACCCATCGCGGGGCCATCATTTGTTCATAAAGCCTTTTAATTGCAGGAACCATCTTCATAAAGACGGTACCGGCAATAACCATCAGATCTGCTTCCCTGGGCGTCCCCCTTATTACCTCTCCTCCAAACCTGGAAATATCATATCGGCTTGTCAGCGATGTGGCCAGCTCAACAAAACAACAGGAAAGTCCGAATCCGAAGGGCCAGATAGAATTTTTTCGCCCCCAGGAGATCATGTCATCCAGCTTCCCCATCAGAACTGTACGTTTTATATCGTCATCACTTACTTCATCTCTTTGAATACCTGAGGTTATTTTCATTTTTTTCTGTTTTTGTATTTGAGTATCTTCTTTCCGTCCGGACCGAAATCTAGAGCTCCTGTCTTAAGTTCATAAACAAGCAAAACAAGAAGGAGCATGATAAAAATGACTATGCCTATATAACCGGGAAGTCCCAGTTCACGAAATGATACTGCCCATAATATTATGAACGCGGCATCCAGATCGAAAATAACAAAGAACATGGCAATAATATAGAAGCCGGATGAAAACCTTAGCCTGGCATTTCCTGTTGGCGGCATCCCTGATTCATACGGGACCGAGGTGTCTTTTTCATTATGTCTCTCGCCAAGAATGTATGATAGTCCTAACATTACACCTATAAGTACGATTGCTATTGCAGCGAAGACAATAAAAGGCCAGAATGCAATATTTCTTTCCAACATCATTTTAAAAGTGTTGATTTTTCATTAATCACGCACGGAAGAGTAAACAGTTTTGTACAAATTTCACAGTGAGTAACCATGTTATTAAAATTAAGAAATTTTTGCGGTTTTGCGAAGCCTGATTCCGGGATAGTTAATAAAATCATATAGCAATGTTGAAAGCTTTTATCAATTATGTCTTTTTTTAAAAACTCCGGCCAGGAAACTCTTCATATCATTCCACGACTCTTTAGCTGCCTCAGGATCATACCTGATAGGCATATTGAACTTTTTACCTGTTTCAGTTGAAGCAGGATTTGTGAATGCATGGGTTGCTCCGTGGAATATTTTAAATGTCGAAACGGCACCAATGGAATCAAGTTGTTTATGAAACTGTTCCACATCATGCATCGAAACAAACTTATCGCTGTCGCCATGGCAAACCAGTATACTGGCTTTAAGAAGACCTTTAACCACTGGGGCTCCTCCCATACCACCATGAAAACTGACAACACCTTTCAATGATGAACCCAGTTTTGCTGCATTAAGTGCGATATAACCGCCAAAACAATAACCTATGGCGGCTATTCGTGAGGGATCGGCCTGAGGAAATTTCTTTATCTCGCTTATAGCAGCATCGATGCCCTTCTTTGCCAGCAAAGGGTCTTTATAATAAGGCGCAGATAAATTCTGTGCTTCTCCGGGATTGGCAGCTGTTTTTCCGTCACCGTACATATCAACCGCCATGGCTATATAACCAAGATCAGCCAGCTGCCTTGCCCTCAGCCTGGCATAGTCGTTTAGGCCCCACCATTCCGGGACTACTAGAACCACAGGTCTTTCTCCCTTTATATTATTATCAAAAACAACATAACTGTCGGCCGATAATCCTCCGACTTTATATTTAACGATTTTTTCCGTCAAACCAGACGTTTTGTTGCCTTCTGCAAATGCAGAGAGAGGCAGAACAGCCAGCAGTATTAAAAAGCTCCTGAAAAAATGTAATGTTGTCATAAGTATTTCAGATTTTACATGAACTTCGGGTTGTTCTTATAATAACAATGCTCATTTTCGAAAGTTCATGGCTTTTTTAAACAGGTTGTTACAATTCAGTGCAAACTTCATTGTAAACTGAACAATGCCTGGATATTTTCATACCTTAATATTCATTGTAAAGAATGTTGTAATAAGTAAAATAAGAGAGGCTGCCACAACCAGTTTTTCACTGTTGTGACAGCCTCATGCAATAAGAAATAATCTGTTATCTTAAGGTATCATTTGCATCCGGCAAAAGCGAGCATCAGATACTTTCAGTTTCTACAACTTTTGCCAGTACATCGGCATAAGGCAGGATCAAATATCTCTTGTCTTCAAATTCTACTTCCGTACCACTAAACGGTTTGAAAAGAACAACATCTCCTGCCTGAAATTCGGGTTTGTCAACAGGACTTGTCCATGCAACTACTGCCTGTTTTGGCTTTTCAGCAGCACTGTCGGGTATGATCAGTCCTGATGCAGTTCTTTTTTCTGTGTTCGTCTCAGTGATGTCTAGTATCACCTGCTGGTTAACTGGTTGTAATTCTTTCATATTCTGTGTTTAATTTAAAAATGTTAATTATAATTTATACCTGAGACTGCCGTTAGGACATGCTGTAACACATTTCAGGCATTTTGAGCATGTATAACTGTCTCCCGGTGAATCTTTTGAAGCTTTATAAAGGCTGAATTCAGCCGGATTAACTGCGACAATATAACATTGTTTGTCACAAATACCGCAACTTGTGCATGTTTCTTTATTAACAGATATTTTAAAGAGGGAAAACTTATTTAAGAAGCCTGAAAGCCATGCGATCGGGCATCCAAGCTTATGGTACTGGTACATTTGCCGCGTCTTGCCATCAACACTGCTGCTCATGATAAGCTCCATTATAAGGCCTACCGGACAAACCCACCTGCAGAATACTTTTCCGAATACAAGTCCGAGTAAGGTTCCTGCAAGGAGTATATACCACAGAGATATATGAAAATACGATATTGCAATATATGATGATATCCCAAAGACGGCAAGAATTATAACTCTTTTATCTACAATAAATTTCAGAAATTTCTTCATCATCTGGTTATGATACTGTTTTAAATAACTGACCGATCCCTTTATGTATTATTGAATTTCAAGCAGCTCTTTCAGCTTGTTCTGGTCGAATCCAACAACAATCCGGCCATTAATATCAGTCTGTGGCACACCTTGCTGTCCCGATCTCCGAACCAGCTCCTCGGCCGCTCTCTGATCAGCAGAAACATCAATGTCGGTATACCTTATATTGTTTTTGTTTAACCATGTCTTGAGTGTGTTGCACCATGTACAGGTAGGTGTGGAATAAACTGTCACTCTTTTTGCTGCCTTCTCACTGCCTGAAGGATAAGACTTACCCATGGATGAATTTTCGGCAAGGGATTTATAGTAAGCGGTTTCATGACATCCTTTAATAACTCCGGAAATATTACCTTTTTCAAAAAGCAATAAAGCCGGTACGCTTGTAATTCCATACTGCTGATGAATATCCCTTACACCAGTTACATCTGCAGTAAGCACCACAATGTCACTCACACCGTCTGTCCCATCCTGCAGGTTCCTTAATGCACACATGCTCTGTTCGCTTCCTTCGCGGTAAAGAAGCAGTATCGATCTTTTCGATGTTGTAATCTTATTCTTCAGCTCGTTAAATGATTGCACCTTTTCCATTATATTTTAAAATTATTTTACCTTATAAATTTGTTTCAACAGGAAATCCTTGCTCTTGGCCCCTACAAAACGGTCAATTTCCTTTCCGTTTTTAAAAAGAACCATTGTAGGAATGTTCCTGATGTTATATTTTGAAGCACTGCCCCTGTTAGCTTCCACATCAAGTTTTCCAACCCATGCTTCACCTTCCAGTTTTTCTGCCACATCATTCAGCACAGGAGCCATCATCTTACATGGAAGACACCAGTCTGCCCAGAAATCAACAAGATAAACTCCGGTTCGTATCTGGTGTTGGAAATTTTTATCAGACAAGACCCTGATCTTCGGACTGTTTTCTACAGATGGAGTATTCTTCACTTTTCTGTAGTTATAAAAAATGTAGGCGACTATAGCTATGATAAATCCTGTGACAATGATAAATGTACTACTCATTTTTTAAGAAATTAATTCATGTTTCATCCTGTTTTTTACCTTGTATGTAAACTCAGTAGCAGCCAGGGCAGCAACTGTGCCTTCACCGACGGCAGTTGATATCTGCCTGTATTTTTTTTCGATGGAATCACCGGCAGCATAAACACCACTGATGCTTGCAGCCATATCACTGCTGACAATAATTTCTCCGTAGTCATTCATTTTAACACTGCCGTTGAGGAATGAAGTATTCGGAACATAACCGATAAAAATAAAAACTCCCTCGGCTGCAAATCTATATTTTTCTCCGGTTTTTTGCATCTTAATGTCTACACTTTCCAGTTTTTCCGAACCATTAAAAGATTCAATAACTGACTCCATCAGGAAATCTATTTTAGGATTTAACCTGGCCTCTTCAATAGCATGGTTGAATGCCTGAAAATGGTCGAACTGGTGAACTATAGTTACTTTGGAAGCATAACGGGTGAGTGAAACCGCTTCTTCCAAGGCTGAATTGCCACCACCTACCACTACTATCTCCTTACCTGAAAAAAAATCACCATCGCAGGTAGCACAATAGGAAATACCGCGACCTTTCAGTTCTTTTTCGCCTGGTACATTAAGTGTCCTGGGCCTTCCCCCGGGTGTAAGAATGACCGACCATGCGGTATAAACCGAACCATCGGAAAGTGATATTTCCTTTTCATCACCTTCAAGGTCAATTCCTTTCACTGAGATATTATTCCTGATATCACAGCCGAACTCTTTGGCCTGTTTCCGCATAATGTTTGCAAGCTGGTATCCTGATATCTTTTCAACACCGGGATAATTGGCTATCTCGTGGGTCAGAACCATCTGTCCTCCGGCTGTTCCTTCATTAAGGATCAGTGTCTTAAGCCTGGCCCTCGACAGGTAGATACCGGCAGAAAGACCTGCCGGTCCGCCTCCAAGGACAATAACATCATACTTTTCCATAGAATTCATAAGTTAAGCATTTACAGGTGCTCCGAACTCTTTGTCAAGAATAGAGGTAACCTGGTCCATTGTCTGTATACTTGATGTGGCTTTGACAAGCTTACCATTCTTGTAGTATACAGTAAAAGGTAATCCCATAAATCCGCTGCACTCAGGTGCATTACGAATTACATGAGCATCGGGATGGTCAAATTCCATATCAAAGAATTTAACATTTTTATAAGTATCCTCCAGTTCTTCCATAATGCCATAAACCGGAATACACATAGGTCCCATTCTTCCACAGCAGATCATGACATTTTCATTCTCGTTGATAACCTTCTGATGATCATCAGCAGATTCGATGTGTTTTAAATTTGTGTACAACATATTTCTGGATTTTTAAAATTATGCTGCAAAAATACCCTGAAGCCGGTTATAAGAGAAACGAACAGCTACTGTGTATTCCGGTTATACAATTGATATAAATCAATTTTTTAATTGATTTGTTTTAAATTTGCGGATTGATTTGGATATAATGAAGACAATAACAGATACCGATAATGATTTCTTTTGTGACATACAGGCCCCATGCTTCCAGTTGCTGACAAAAGAAGAGATTGAACAGATACAGGCAAGCAGAACGCAGGTATTGTTCAGAAGAGGGGAGAACCTGACCAAGCAGGGTGCATTTGCTTCATACGTGCTTTTTATTGTTACGGGCTTTGTAAAGCAGGTGATTGAGGGCGACAGCACCAGGGGATATAACCTTAAAGTAGTAAGACCTGGTGAATTTCTGGGGTTATCCTCGGTATTTGGAAGAAATACATTTGATTATTCTGCAATCGCCTTAACAGACGTTCAGACTTTTCTCATAGAAAAGGATGCTATTGCAAAACTTATCTCCAGTGATGGCAAGTTTGCCTTCAGTATAATAAAAAGATATTGTGAACAGAATTCTCTTTTGTTTGATTCAATAAATAAGCTTGTTTACAAACAGATGAACGGACGGCTGGCTGAAACATTATTATACCTCTCGCCCGAGGAATATACAGGAGTTAATATCTTCACCGTGCTCTCGAGAAAAGAAATAGCTGAATTTGCCGGAATATCAACAGAAAGCACGGTAAAGCTGCTAAAGACTTTTGAGAGAGACGGGTTAATCAGACTTAAGGATAAGGATATTATATTACTTAACAGGGAGGCATTAAAGGAAATTTCCCGCAGAGGCTAGCGATACCAAATGTCTTTAATCACATTATTTTTTTATGCAGGAGCAGATAGCAAAGAATTTCTTTAAACAAAAGGCCGATGCTGTTGTTTCAAGGCTGAGCCTGATGTTCAGGGCTCTTAAATACCGTAATTACAGGCTGTTCGTTGGAGGACAGAGCCTCTCTCTCATTGGTACCTGGATTCAAATGGTAGCGGTTACCTGGCTTGTTTACAAAATATCCAATTCAGCTTTTATTCTCGGAGTTGTTGGCTTTTCAGGGCAGATACCGCTTTTTATTATTGCCCCCTTTGCAGGTGTAATTGCCGACAGGTGGGATAAAAAAAAGATACTGCTTATAACTCAGTCAATGGCTCTTATACAGGCTATGATATTATCAGTACTTGTTTTTACCGGTGTGATCAGAATATGGCACCTTATAGCCCTGAGTGTATTCCTGGGAGTGATAAATGCCTTCGATATGCCTATAAGGCAGGCCTTTGTTGTTGAAATGCTGGACAATAAAAAACAGGATCTGAATAATGCAATAGCCTTAAATTCATCGATGGTAAATGGCGCCAGGCTCATAGGTCCATCTATTGCCGGACTTCTTATTGCAACAGTCGCAGACGGCTGGTGTTTTGCTATTAACTGCATAAGTTACCTATTCGTAATAATTTCTCTTCTTCGGATGAAAATTACCGGTACCCGGGTAAAAAAGGTTCAGGAACATGTGGGGCAACAATTAAAAGAAGGTTTTAAATATACCTTTGGTTTCATTCCGATAAAATATCTTATTATTCTTCTGGCAATTGTTGGACTGATTGGAACTCCTGTTACACTTATTGCTCCGGTTTTTGCGAAAGACTTTCTGCATGGCAATGCCAGTACTTTCGGTTTCCTTATGAGTGCTTACGGAACCGGAGCTCTCATAGGAGCCATATACCTTCTGAATAAAAACAATGTCCTTGGCCTGGGTAAACTAATTGCTTTTGCTGTGTTTGTATTTGGTGGCGGGATGATAGCATTTGCATTCTCACGGGTACTCTGGCTGTCACTCTTGATAATGATGCTTTCAGGTCTGGGAATGATGTTGCATGTTGCCTCCACTAATACCCTGCTTCAGACAATTGCCGAAGAGAATAAAAGGGGAAGAGTAATGAGCTTCTATGCAATGGCATTCAGGGGCATGGCCCCGTTCGGCAGTCTTATCAGCGGTAGTCTTGCAGGCTTGATAGGCGCTCCCCTGACACTTATTCTCGGTGGTGCCGGTTGTGTGGCAGCTGTAACAGTTTATTTCCGCAAACTGCCTTCCCTCAGACCTTTTGTAAGACCTATATATGTACGAATGGGACTTCTGCCGGAAGTGACATCATCCGTTGAAAAGGCATCTGATGTGCGGATATGAAATAATGAAAATCTTTCATTGCTGTCTTGTCAATATTTTTTTACATTTTTACCGGAGCTATGAGAATATACTCATTGCATGCCGAATTGATTAATCCAAAAACTATGAAAAAATTAATTTTCTCCATACTGTTATTTGCGTTTTCTATAGTCGCTTTTTCACAACAACAGGGTGGCAAAGTATTCTGGAAAGAAGATTTTGCATCAGGAAAGATCCCTGATGGATGGGAATCGGTAGCCTTAAATGACAGCAGTACAACATGGTTCATCACTGATCAGCCCTATCCTGGTTCATACGGGCGCAACTACCAGGCTCCGCCAATTGCCTCTGAAAGCAGGGGATACCATATGCAGATAGCGCCCGGGGTTAAAGTGGGAAAGAATATCCGGAAGTGGAAAAAAGCAGGTATTGTACCGGATGCCTATATACAGACAAATGCTATTAACTGCTCCCACAGGAAATCAGTTGTGCTGAAATTTCAACAGAATTTTTTTTGGGGAGAATGGG
This sequence comes from Bacteroidales bacterium, assembly GCA_046706305.1. Classification (GTDB taxonomy): domain Bacteria; phylum Bacteroidota; class Bacteroidia; order Bacteroidales; family VadinHA17; genus LD21. The sequence continues at coordinate 22,000 of JBJKPQ010000185.1, read as the reverse complement.
AAGTACCTCAGAAATCATCAGGTCTCATTGTTGCAGTAAGCAATGACAAAAAGCACTGGACGGAATATGATGTTCATAATGGAATTGGACCAACAGAGGATTGCCCGAATCCAATGAACGTAGAAATCAATATAACAAGGGTGGCTGCCGGACAAAAAACAGTATACATCAGGTTCTGGTGGCGCAATATGTACCAATGGTACTGGATGGTAGACGATATAAGCCTTTCAGAGGCCTATGACACTGATCTTCAGGCCTATGATCTTATTTCGCATGGATTGGAAAATAATACATTCAGCAAGAATGATTCGCTGGTATTCAGGGTTATTAACCTTGGAGCCCGGCCAGTAACTGAAAACACATATTGCTACCTTAAGATTGATCAGCGTCCACTTCAAAAATTCATAATTGAAGCTTCAAAGCGAAAACCTTTCGGGATAATTGACACGGCACTTGTGGTTTTTAAAGATATGGACCTTACTGATATTGGTATACATAGGGTGAAGTTTTATACTACCGCCCAAAATGATCTGAGGAGATCGAATGACACTCTTGATCTTGAACTCTATTCAAAGGCCTGCGAACTTGGTGATGTTACGGGATTTAATATTGACGGCAGACAGGTTCTGATAACGTGCAACAGGGCGAAATTAAAGGTAATATTCCTGAGAAATGATATGTTCAGGTTATGGATGGCATACGATGGTCAGTTTACAGATCCTGCGGGTAATGACCTGATAATTAACTACCCTGAAGATGATGTAAAGCCTGTTTTGACAAATAATAATAACTATTGGCTCGTATCAACACCTCAACTGGCTTTAAGAATTTATAAAAAGCCGCTGAGGTTTGCACTTTACAGGGCAGATAATAAAACAGTTGTCTGGGAGGAAACTAAGGGGATCACCTATGGGAAACAGACAATACAGTACCTGAAAAGGGGCAAGGATGAGCAGTTTTTCGGTGGAGGCATGCAGAACGGCAGGTTTTCGCACAGGGGTAAAACAATAAAAATGACAATAGACTACAACTGGGAAGACGGAGGAAATCCCAATCCTGAGACCTTTTATATGAGTACAAACGGATACGGGGCAGTAAGGAACACTTATGCAACGGGAGAATATTCATTTATGGATACCTTAAGGCTTGTACATAATGAAAGTCGTTTCGACTGCTATTATTTTGTTGGAAATTCCCTGAAAAATATCCTTGGCGACTTTACCGATCTCACCGGGAAACCTTTCCTGATGCCTGAATGGGCTCTTGGTATGGGTGACTCAAATTGTTATAACAGGGGAGCTAAGGCAGGTAAGACAAACGGGTCGACATCAACCGGATTTGAAGGTCTCACGCCTGTAGTCATAAGCCTTATTGGTGACAAATATATACAGGAAAGAATGCCCAGAGGATGGATTATCCCCAACGATGGATACGGATGCGGATACACGCGACTTGATTCTGTAGTTCGTGAATTGCATAAGCGAGGTTTCTATACAGGGTTGTGGACCGAAAATGGTGTTGCCAGGATAGCACGCGAAGTTGGGGAATACGGATCAAGAATGTGTAAGCTGGATGTTGCCTGGGTAGGGCCGGGCTTTAAATTTGCTATGGATGGCGCAAAAACAGCTTATGAAGGTATTGAGAACAACAGCAATGCACGTGGATTTGTGTGGATGGTATGCGGATGGACAGGCTCCCACCGTAATGCAGTGCTCTGGACAGGCGACCAGAGCGGAAGCTGGAATTATATAAAATGGCATATTCCAACATTAATAGGATCGGGATTATCAGCCCAGAACTGTGCAACTGGCGATGTTGACGGTATCTTCGGCGGCAGTGACTCAACTTATGTTCGTGACCTTCAATGGAAATGCTTCACACCTGTGTTTATGACAATGTCGGGCTGGGCAACCAATAATAAAAACGGTATAAAAGACAACCAACCATGGCTTTTTGGTGAGCCTTTCACCAGCATTAACAGGAAATACTTAATGCTGAAGGAAAGACTGACTCCTTATATGTATACACTTTGTAATGAGGCATACAGAACAGGTGTTCCCGCGGTACGCGGACTGGTCCTGGAATATCCTGATGATCCGGTTACATGGGGTGATGCTGTAAAATATGAGTTTCTTCTTGGAAAAGACATACTAGTTGCGCCCGTATATAAGCCTGAAGGTAAAAGAGACAGTATTTACCTGCCGGCAGGTAAATGGATAGACTTCTGGGATGGTACCGAATTCTCCGGTAATACGACCCTGATGGCCTATCCTGCACCACTCGACAAGCTTCCGCTTTTTATTAAAGCAGGTGCAATCATTCCTATGCAGCAACAGATGATGTATAACTGGGAAAGACCTGTTGATACACTTACCCTTAATATTTACCCGTATGGAAAGTCGGCATATACACTGTACGAGGATGATGGTCTGACCAGGGAACACAGGAAAGGAGCCTATTCGACTACAAAATTTACAGTCGATGCACCGAATGACATCAATTCATCCATCACAGTCACATTAAATCCGGCTGAAGGTGACTTTACAGGCAGAATAAAGAACAGAACATACTTGCTTAACATCCATATTAAGAAAAAGCCTGCAAATATTTCTGTTAACGGGATAAGAACCGCTGAGCTTAATGAAAAGAAATTTGCAGAACCCGGCCAGGCTGGATGGTATTTCAATCCCGCAGAACAAAATGGAGTTCTTCACATAAGGACAGATTGTATTTCTACCGATATCAAAACAGTCGTTAACATTGAGAATTGATTTTCACGGTAGGAAAGTCATATCCTGATTATTTCTGTCGGAACATATCGGTTCAGAACCTTGACAGCAGTATTGCCATTAAGTGCAATACCTTTATCAAAAAGCGTTCTGTGCAATGTATCGAGTGCCTTATCAGGTGTATTGTTATTCCTGCTTAGATGTGCCAGACATATATGACTGATATCGTCATTTAAAATATCTGCCAGAAATTCTGAAGTCTGTTTATTGCCCAGGTGCCCGTAATCGGATAGTATTCTTTTCTTTAAATAATATGGGTAAGATCCTTTTAACAGCATGTCTTCATCATAGTTTGATTCTAATACAAGCAGGTTTGCCTTCTTTAAATATGACCCTGATATGCTGCAGATATGTCCAAGGTCGGTGGCAATTGTTATTTTTTTCCGGCCTGCACATATATGAAGCCCTATAGTTTCAGGTGCATCGTGGTCTACAGGAAATACTTCAATGAGAAACCCTGCAAGCTCAAACTGCTTTTGAAGAAATATTTCCCTCCTGCAGTCGGATGCTATATTATACCGGGTATCCGGTATGCTTTTCCAAATCCTTCCGGTTGTAAACACAGGTATACTGTATTTTCTTGTCAGAACTTCCAGACCACGAATATGATCACTGTGATTATGAGTTACAAGTATCCCCATGATGCCTCCAACAGAGATATCCATTTCTTTCAGGAACCTGGTGACAGACCTTGCTGAAATACCTGCGTCTACGAGAATTCCGTGTGACCCATTACCTATATAGTAACAATTACCACTGCTTCCGCTGCTCAGGCTACAAAAAATAATCTCCATCTTTAAACTGTTTGACCGGTAAATTTAAGTCAATATCAGGGGCAAATACAATGAATTTATATTATAATTTTTCAACCACGGATCATAAGAAATCAAAAATGACATAATGACACAAAGAGACCTTATTTGGTAACAAACTGGCATATGTCTGAAATACTGAGCAATAAACTCAATAAAAGGAAAACTTATTTAAAAAATATATTGCCTGTAAAATCAAATCATTAAACATTTCAGCTTAAAAAAACTTTTACTATTTGGCATGCAGTTTGAATTCGATACTACCATGATATTTGAATACTGTGTCAGATATTTGAATAATTTAAGAACGACTCCGCTGGAAAACAAAATATTCCTGCCGGTACTCAGAGATAAAATAATAATAAAATGAAAGGTAATTTTAATTCAATAATCCGGTCATCAATACCTGTTCTGGTTGACTTCTCAGCTGAATGGTGCGAACCCTGCAAGATACAATCTCCCATACTGGCTGAGGTTGCCAGGGAGCTGGATGGTAAAATAAAGGTAATAAAAATTGATGTTGACAGAAACACGGAGATTGCCGGGCGGTACCAGATAAGAGGTGTTCCGACACTGGCATTATTCAGGGACGGAAAAAACCTGTGGAGGCAATCAGGCCTTATGGACAAAAACGCGATCATTGGTGTTATACAGCAATACATCTGATAGAAACTTTATAACCAATATTTTATTAATACTAAAAGATTCTTTATCTTTTATCTGTAACATTTATTAAAATAAACAGGCCATGGCAGATAACAACAAAGACAACAACGACAAAGAAGACAATAAAAAAAGCCAGACAACAAATAACAGCAACATGGATCATGATAACGGACTGGTACTTGTAAGTGAAGTATTTCCTGATAATGTTATAGTTGTTCCTCTGGAAAACCGCCCTGTTTTTCCGGGACTTGCACTGCCTCTTAACTTCGGGAATCCTGAGCTTGTAAAGCGCATCGAATACGCAATCGAAAAAGAAGATGGTTTTATTGGTGTTTCCCTTATCAAAGATAATAACAGTGACAATATAATTGAATCAGAACTATATCGAACAGGAACTCTTCTTAAGATATTCAGAATACTTAATCAGACTGAAAACTCAATCAATGTTTTTGCCCAGGCTGTAACCAGGTTTCACTACATAAGAGATATAAACAGAACTGATATTCCTCATTGGCATGTTAAATATGAATATGAGGATGATTCTCAGGTTAAGGATGAAATTAAGGCCTTTACCATGGCAGTGATTAGCTCGGTTAAGGAATTGATCAAATTCAACCCTATGTTCCAGGAACAGATGCGGCTGGCTCTTAGCCAGGTCGGTCTGGAAAAACCCGGTTTGCTCATGGACCTTGTAGCCTCTTTTCTTTCTGCAGATGCTAAGAAACTGCAGGCCATTCTTGAAGCAGTGAACCTTTTTGACAGAAGTGAGAAGCTTTTGATTCTCCTAAGGGAAGAGATAGAACTCAGTAAAATACAGAAAGACATAGAGAAGCAGATTGAAGAGAAAGTTTCGCAGCATCAGCGAGAATTCTTTCTGAGAGAACAGTTAAAGGTCATAAAAAAAGAGCTGGGACTCGAGAAGGATGATAAAACAACTGAAATTGAAGCTATCCAAAAAAAACTGGAAAGACTTACACTCTCTGATGAAGCTGGAAAAGTTGTGAATGAGGAATTGGATAAAATGAGGACACTGGAAACCGGATCTGCAGAGTTTAATGTGACACGGACCTATCTTAACTGGTTAACTGATCTTCCCTGGGGCGTTTTCTCGGAAGATAATAACGATCTGAAAAAAGCCCGGAAGATACTTGATGAACAACATTATGGTCTGAATGATGTAAAACAACGAATTCTTGAGTTCATTAGTACTATAGTAAAAAGAGGAAAAGTTTCGGGATCTATAATCTGTCTTGTTGGTCCTCCCGGAGTAGGAAAGACATCAGTGGGAAAATCAATTGCAGATGCCATGGGACGCAAGTTTTATCGTTTTTCTGTTGGCGGTATGCGGGATGAGGCTGAAATAAAAGGACACAGAAGAACATACATAGGAGCAATGCCCGGAAAACTGATTCAGAGCCTTAAACGCACTGAAGTTGCCAATCCTGTAATTATGATAGACGAAATAGATAAGATCGGAGCTAGCTACCAGGGTGATCCGGCCTCGGCACTTCTTGAGGTTCTGGATCCTGAGCAGAATATAGAATTCCTGGATCACTATCTTGACGTACGCTTTGACCTGTCAAACATATTATTTGTAACAACCGCCAACCAGTTGGATACTATACCCCGTCCATTACTTGACAGGATGGAAGTGATTAAACTGTCGGGATATATTACGGAGGAAAAGATTGAAATTGCCAAACGGTTTCTTGTACCGAAGCAAAGGAAAGGACATGGTCTGAAAGCCAGTGAAGTGAATATCTCAGATGCTGCCCTGAAAAAAATGATTGAAGGATATGCCAGGGAAGCAGGTATCAGGGGATTAGAGAACCAGATAAAAAAGATAATGAGAAAAGTGACTCTTCACCAGGCAGAAGAGAACACCGACAGGGTAAGTGTTACACCAAAGAACCTGGCAGATTACCTGGGTCATCCGATATTTACTACTGAGGAGCTTTATGAAAAGGCAATACCCGGTGTGGTCCTTGGACTAGCCTGGACAGCTATGGGAGGAGCCACACTTTACATAGAAGCAAACGGTATCAAGGCCAGGGGAAGTGGTTTTAAACAGACCGGTCAGCTGGGCAGTGTAATGCAGGAATCGTCTGAAATTGCCTATTCTTATGTTAGATCAGTATTATCAGAGAAAAAAGACTATAAGGAATACTTCAACGAACATTTTATACATCTTCATGTACCGGAAGGAGCCACACCAAAAGATGGTCCTTCAGCCGGCATTACAATGGCACTGGCTTTATACAGCCTTGCAACAGGGAAAGCCGTAAAGAAAGGCCTTGCAATGACGGGAGAACTGACGCTTACAGGAAAGGTTCTGCCTATAGGGGGTGTTCGTGAAAAGACAATAGCAGCCAGGAGGGTTAAGGTATTCGAGCTCATATTCCCCGCACAAAACAGGAAAGACTTTGAAGAACTGCCTGATTATATAAGACAGGGTGTGACAGCTCATTTCGTCGACTATTTTGATGATGTACTTAAGATAGTATTTAAACATTAACAATTTGAAGAAAAAAAGAAAACGGATTCTGCGTATGGCAATACCTGTTGTATCAGTCATAGTCTCTGCATTCTTTATACCATGGGTATTGCTCAGAGCAATAATGGCTCCGTTACCCGGTTCGATACAGCAACAGGTAAACGATGCCGTAAGCTATGGAATGGATGGCATTGTTGTATATGTTGACCAGGCAGGTAAGACACCTGCTTTTTACACAGCAGGATGGAAAAACAGGGAGAACCACATACCATCAGATCCGGGTGAGTTGTTTAAAATAGCAAGTATCAGCAAGCTATATATAGCCGCTGCCGCTGCGAAACTTATCAGCGACAGCACACTTTCTCTGAATAAGACACTTGCCGGTTACCTGCCTGAACTGAAGGGAAGAATTGAATATGCCGATAAGATAACTTTAAGAATGATGCTTAGTCACAGGAGCGGAATTCCCGATTTCATTCGCCAGCACGATTTCCCATGGGCCAATCCACCTGAAAACATAACTGAAACACTTAAGCTGGTGCTGGATAAACCCGCTGATTTTAAGCCAGGTAAAAAATACCGGTACTCTAATACAAATTACCTGCTTATTGGTGAAATAATTGATAAAGTCCTGGGATACAGTTACCGGCAGTATATAAAAGAGAAAATCCTGATGCCCTTGAAGCTGACACATACCTACGGATCACTCAGTGAGGTGAACATTGACAGTGTCGCCAGCGGGTACTCCGTAGGTTATGATAAGGATATAAAGTATAATGATTTTGTAAGTCCGGGTGGTTCAATGGTAGCTACAGCACAGGATGTGGGGATATTCCTGAGAGCATTAAATGACGGCACCCTGTTAAACAAGGAAGAACAGGCAGTTTATTCATCTATTTATAAATACAACCATACAGGGCTGTTGCCAGGATACCAGAGCATTGCAAGATATTATAAAGATATTGATACCGTGGTTGTTCAGTTTGATAATACGAGTGGTGGAAAAATGTGGAAACTTGCCGAAATTATTTACAGACGCATAATCAGGATTTTAAGAAAGCAAACAAGCTGACCGGAATACCTAGCTTAACACTAAAGCGAGTACACCCAGAATCTCAAATTGAAAATGCCTTCCTGTTTTCTTAGCTATTTGCCGATACAGAAATTCTTGAATATATTTCCAAGGACCTCATCAGTGGTTATCTCGCCGGTGATCTCGCCGAGGTAGTGTATTGCCTGCCGTATATCCAGTGCAATAAGATCTTCCGGGATACCGGCTTGCAGTCCTTCAATTACCCTTTGCAGGCTGGCTGAGACACCTGATAGAGCTTCGAAATGCCTGGTGTTTGTTACTATCACATTTTCCTCTGCAGGCCGGTCATTTAACATAACCTTTCCGAGGTACTTCCTCAGTTCCTCAATACCGGTCTTTTCCTTTGCCGATATGAACAACAGACTTTCACCCTCTTCCAAAACAACAGCTTTCTTTATTTCACTGATTCGTTGTACTGTAGAGGTATCTGTCTTGTTGATTAGTATGAAAAGTTTCTTATCACGTCCGTTTATCATCGTCCGAATCGAATCAACCCTTTCCAGTATCATCCCTGTTGCATCATTCACCTCATCAACAAGCATAACTACAGAAGCCTGGTCAATCTTTTCATGTGTTTTTTTAATACCTATTGTCTCAATCACATCCGCGGTCTCACGTAATCCTGCCGTATCGATGAAACGGAACTCCGTACCTTCAATAACCATAGAATCCTCAATAGCATCACGTGTGGTTCCGGGGATATCAGATACAATAGCCCTTTCTTCCATAAGAAGAGCATTCAGAAGTGTTGATTTACCTGAGTTGGGTTTTCCGACAATCGCAACAGGAATACCGTTTTTTATCACATTGCCAATCCTGAATGAATCGGCAAGACTGTCGGTAAGATCCTTCGTCTTTATTATTATCTTCTTTAGATCAGACCTGTCAGCAAATTCGACATCCTCCTCTCCGAAATCCAGTTCAAGTTCAATAAGTGAAGTAAAATATAGCAGGTCCGATCTGAGCTTTTCGATCTCAGCCGAGAAACCTCCCCGCATCTGGTTCATCGCAACCATGTGGGCCGTCCTGGTTGTGGATCTTATTATGTCAGCAACGGCTTCAGCCTGCGACAGGTCAATGCGCCCGTTAAGAAAAGCCCTTTGTGTAAATTCCCCGGGATGAGCTGTTACTGCACCGTTTGAAGTCAGCAGCTCAAGCGTTCTTGTAATAATATAAGGTGAGGCATGACATGAAATCTCAACCGAATCTTCGCCGGTATAGGAGTGAGGCGACCTGAAAATACTTACAAGTACTTCATCTATTACTTCATCACCGGAACGGATCTCACCAAATAAAAGAGTATAGCCTTTCTGTACAGATAAGACTATTTCCTTACCTGCAGGAAAGAATATTTTCTGACATATCTCAAGACTTTGCATCCCGCTGACCCTGATAATTGCCAAAGCACCCCCCATGGCAGTTGCCGGTGCACAGATAGTCTCTTCTGTTCTTATCATCTGGAAGAAGTTTTATACAGAACAAATGTATGAAACCGTAATGACTTCATCATCCTGTGTAAATGAAAAGATCATTTTTCATCTACATGTTTTCTGGTGAGAATAGAATTGAAACCTACCTGTCGAGATTCTGAAGTGTAAATATATCATCATCAACCATAGCCCCGGTAGATATTCTGGTGAATACAATTTCAGATTTTCTGCCTGTCTTAAGATTATCTGCCGCCATATCAGAAACTATATAACGTCCGCCTTCCAAATGATGTACCTTTCTTATCATAATAACCTTAAATAATTCATTATCAAAATTATAAAATTCAATTTTCCTTATTATCATACCCTGTTTTGCAATGTGACTTATTTTTCTGGAATAGCCATATTCATCGGCTTTATCTTCACTGACAGGCATCCCTGTTATAATCCATTCATCACTTACTCCTGATCCTTCTGCATGAGTATATTTAAAATCGTTTAACGGGGGTGAACTCATATCTGCATTGGAGAATTCCGAACTCATAAAACTCTTTCCCTTGTCAGATGTAACAATCCGCCATTTCCGCTTAAGTGCCGGCAGGTATATCCACATTTCATCCTCGTCATCCCTGTTGTCTGTTATTAGCATTGCCGTTCCCCTTACATCGGGAGGGGCAAGAAACCTGATATGTCTTTTTTCCATACCACCCGGATATGTTTTATTAGCCAGTGACATTGTCCTGTCTCTTACAGAACCATTCTTTTCAGTGATAGTCAGATTAACTGTTGCCGTCATGGAGCCTGCAATGCTCATGTCGCGACAATCACTCATTATCTGTGCCGGATCAGGCAACTGTGCTGCAGTATAAAATGCAGTCTGGACAGTTATTATCAATAATATCAGCTTTTTCATTTTATTGTTTTTAAATCGGGTAAATTATATATAAAGCGGACTTTACTTGTCATTTTTATTACCGGTTAATAACATGTGACTCATAAAACCAGGAATATTGCTTTCTTTCCGAAAACAAGAAGGCCGAAAAAAAACGAGTATGGCAGGAATAATTACCAAAGCTCCTGCAAGGCACGATCCGATTGAAATAAACACAAGGTAACCGAAGAACCGTATTGAACTGAAACCGGAAAATATTAGAACTGAAAATCCCGACATCACTGCCAGTGCATTAATCATAATACTTCTGCCTATCTTAGTCATTGATGTCATTACTGAATCTTCATAGGAGGAACCTTCGCCCAGTACTCTTTTAAAATGCCAAAGGAACTGTATGGTAAAATCCACCCCGACACCGATCATTATCGACGATAACAGGGCTGTTGCAGCATCAATGGCAATACCTGCAAATCCCATGAAACCAAATAAGATGAGAATGGACGAGGCAAGTGGAATTGAACTGATGATGCCGGCTTTCAATGACCTGAATATAATCGCCAGAAGAATTAATACAAGTGAAAGTGCCAGGATAAGCGATTTCACCTGACCCCTGAAGATCAACCTTGCAAAATCGGCCATTATAACTGCATATCCTCCTGTTGTGATCGTGGTTCCCGGAGGGGGAACAAAAGCTGAAATGCTTGCCTGAACGTCACTTATGACTTTCTCCGATGGCTCTGATAATTTTACAAGTATATGTGCACTGGTGTTTTCGGGATTTATGAGTTGCCTGAAATCAGCCTGGTCACCACTCATGTAATATAATTCAAACATCTGTGCTATAGCTTCCCGGGTCGTTGGAATACTGTTATATGAAGTATCACCTTTGTTAAAAATTGCCTTGCTCATTTCCAGTATAACCTGCGAAATTGAATAAACATCACCTACTCCCTTTAAATCAGTCAGGTTAAAACAAAGTTTATCGATACTGCTCATAACAGACGGATCCTTAATGTCGCCCGATATCATTACAGAAACAGTCTGGGATCCACCAAACTTTCTGTTTATTATGTATGATGCCTTTCTTACAGGATTATTTGCAGGGAAGAATTTCTCCTGGTTAGTTTCAATTTTAAGAAGGAAAATGCCGGAGGAGATTGTAATGGTAAATAAAAATGCAATAATCAGCACTGCTAACGGATACCTTAAGACAGCCTTCCCTGTTTTTATAATTATATTTTTAAGAATGTTGCTACCGATTCCCGGTTTCTTTCCTCTCATTGCCTTCTTACGTCTGCAAAGTAGTGCCGGAATAAAAGAAAGACTCAGTAAAAGGGCTGCAAATACTCCGGATGAAGCAAGGATACCGGCCTGTTTAGCAGGTATTACCGAATGGGTAAGAAGTCCAAGCAGGCCGGCAATAGTGGTTAATCCGCTGAATAACACAGGCATAGTAAGTGACCTCATCATGTTTCCTGTAAGCCGTGAATTTGTTATACCCGGATCATTTTCAAGGCTGTCGTTGGCAAACGAGACAAGGTATATCCCGTAATTATTCGCTACGGCTATAAGTATTATGGGCACAAGCAGACTTATTATTGACATTTTCCAGCCAAGCAGCGGTATAAGCCCCAGGCTAATTACTGAGGAAATTATGACAACCGAGAATGGAATAAAGACACTCTTCCAGTCGCCCAGGTTTAACTTGAGCACAAGCAGCATTATGAGCAATGCTGACGGGATCAGAATAAATGCATCCTTCCTGACGTCTTTTAAAATGTGCTGCCTGATTACGGGCAGGCCACCCTTAAGTATTGTTGCAGGTTTACTGTTTACATTGCAAATTGAATCAATCTCTGTTAATATTTTTTTCTCCGATCCGTTATTAATTAATCTAGCAGTAATGGCAGCTGACGTTAGATCATCCGAAAATACTATCCCATGCGCAAACCTGTTGCTTTTAATGGCGGCTCTTAATAATCTTATTCCGGCTGTATCTTCAGGGATACTGCCGATAAGAGGATCAACAGCCATCATCATGTCACGACTGCGAATCGATCTTACTGTAAACGGAGATATCCTGTCAGAGATACCATCATGACGTGATAGAGCCCTGTCTGTTTGTTTTACCTGCTCCAGGTCGTTCATGCCAAGGATCATTGAATCGGTAAATATCAGCATTATCATGTCCTGGTACCCGAATTCATTTTCAATGCTGTCGGTGGTAAGCCTCGAAAGCATAGATGAAGGAATATAATTTCTTATTTCCGGATCTGTCCTTGCAAATGGAATAAAAATAAGAAATGTGATCCCCAGTAATACAGCAATTCCAATTATCAGGTTTCGGTATTTGATAATAAAATCCGCCATGATTTTAAAAATCAATTCGTAATGCTGCATTTATACTGTTCAGGAAAGAATCCGTAAGATCATATAATGAGCCGTTTTTACCTGAATAATAGTCCATTGATACTTTTATTGTAAGCCCGTCGACCGGACTGACTGATATACCCGGATTCAGATACAGATCGTGTGTTGTAAAATTGTAAAGTACAAGAAATGAAGTGCTCATTTTACCATATAACAACTCCCTGCTTATCCGCAGGCCGGCAGAATGATACCACTTATGAAGCTGATTGAAATACAGCCTGTTGAAGGCAGCCACCTGGTCCTTTATAAAATATTCAGGATCAAGACCATCTGGAAAAACAGAAAGATCTATAGCACCCTGTATTCCTGCTGCGGCAAATAAAGGTGCAACGGCAGGGCCTGTAAAACCCGGAATCATTTTCCCTGAGTATTCCGCAATCACATGCCAGTCTCCGATAAAACGGTCAGCACCTGTTACCCAGTTAATCTCAGGCATTGGAACATACTCATATTTTTTATAAGATATGTGCGGAACAGACAACGTAACCTCTCCACGTATTACAGTTATGCCGGCAGTTTTTTCAAAATCGATGCAGGCATTCCTTATTTTGTAGGGGCTCAAAGCCAGAACAACAAGAGGAAGTGGTACAGGACCGGAATTGTCTGTAGCAAAGTTCATAAACCTTGTACCCGGCATAGGGTCATACCCGTCAAACCATGATAATCCAATATCCATACTACTTAAATGCACGTCTGAACGAAGAGCGTACGTAAACCTCAGCCTGTCAGTCCTGAGTCCTGAAAGTTCTTCAAGTGTAACATATGATGGAAGTGGAATCAGGTCGGTCACCATTACCGACGGCCTGTAAAAAGGTATGGCAACCGCTTCAACACTCAGCAGAGAAGAGGGATAATATCTTAACCGGGCAGACAGGTTGCCAAGATCCATATCTTCCCTGTCGGATGAGCGGGCCAGGAGATTAAGCGGGTTAAGCTTTGATTCGGGATTAAATATGTCTGTCGGGCCCCATTTTATTACCTGTTGCCCAAAAGTTGCATTCCCTTTTTTCCCCGAAAGCATAAACCTGGCTTCCCTGACTTCAAACCTGCTGACCGGTTTATTGAATTCATAACCATACCTGTACCTCAGATCAGAAACAATACTGTACCAGGTTCCAGGCACTTTTTCATACTTGATGTCAAGGTCAATATAACCGCTGGATATATCTGGTTTATAAAAACTATTCCCCTTCCAGCCATAGAATCCTGCACGGCAGTATCCGTATAAATCATGTGTTCTATTCCTGGTAACACCCGGAACCGTATCGGCCTGTGAAAACACTGATCGCGCTACCAGAAACATTGCAACAAGAAGAATAACAATAGTTTTCATGATTTTCTATTTCATCTCGGAAGCCGGCATAAAAGATGCCTAGACTTTATACAAATGAATGATTAATTGGTGTGAATGTCGTCTCAGCCGTCTTACCCGTACCATAAAAAAAAAATAAACCGGTACGTGCCGCCCGGTCAGTACCCTGTTCAAATATTTAGTTCTTTGGGGGAAGTGTGAGAATTTTACTGATTGATCCCGGATACCTTTTCCCTGTATTCACTGGGAGTAATACCTGTCTGGCTTTTAAAGATTGAATTGAAAGTAGTTTTTGAATTGAAACCCGAATCAAAAGCTATTGCCAGTATAGTGAAATTATTATTTGCCGGATCATTAAAGCGGGAGATAACCTCATTCACCCTGTATTCATTTATAAAAGTGAAAAAGTTTCTTCCATGATTTTCATTAAGCACCTGGGTTATATAATGTTTGGGAATCCCTGTGAGAGCCGACAGGTCGTGGATACTCAGGTCCCTGTCGAGATATGGTTTTTTTGTGTCCATGAAACAAATGAGATCTTTGAGGTATGTCTCTGCCTGATCCTCTTTTAAACCGCTCTTAATATACTTTTCTGATTCCCTGTTTCCGTTCTCGACAGGTATTACTGACTTAACAGCAATAGGAGGCTGCCTTAGCCCGTAATAACTGTATAAGAATGAAAAAAGGGCAATGAAACAAAAGACAACAAAATATGGATCAAAAGGAATAAAATCGCCAATCAGGTTAAGACCTCCTAGTATGAACAATACCAGGAAAGCCATATAATACCAGATAGTAATAATTTTAAGCCAGTTAAGAGTGAGAAGATAAGAAGTATATGATATCGTATTCTTAAGGTTTGCCTGGTGTCTTTTTATTTCAAAAAAAGTAAGGATACTGTATACTGTTACTGAGAGGAAGAAACAGGTGCTGTAAATAATCCTCAATAAAATAAACCTGTCGGGCATAAAGAAATTTCTGAGGTCTTTCAAAAGAGGTACGGACCTGAAAATAACTGATACAGCAAAAAAAACGGCGAATGGTATGAAATGCATTAATGCCAGCCAGTTGAACTTTCTTTCCGGACTTGTCATAAACCTGACATATAAATACAAAAGAGGCCCATAGGTAAAAGCTACAAAAGGAAATGCATACATTTCAATTCCCTTTGAATTGAGAAGTGCAAAGACAAGTTCGAGGAAGATCATGAATAACCAGGCAGCCATGAGCCTTTCGGCTGTTGAGGAAGGTTTCCGGGTGGATACAATTAGTCCGGCAAAAAAGGATTGTGAGATACCAATATAAAGAACCGGATCAATATTTACCATAATAATATGATATTTATTACTCAAATATAGTGAAATGGAGATAATAAATAGGTATTTTTGAGGCAGTGCTAAACAGAGGCAAAATAAAAATCTGTTTAAGTAATATTCACTTTCAATTTTACAGAATGTTATGAGCGTACTTCTAAACAAAACTTCCAGGGTAATAGTACAAGGCTTTACCGGAACTGAGGGAACATTTCATGCAACCCAGATGATTGAATACGGAACAAATGTGGTAGGAGGGGTTACTCCCGGCAAGGGAGGTCAGAAACACCTTGATCTTCCCGTCTTTAATACTGTCAGGGAGGCTGTTGAAGCAACCGGGGCAGATGTATCCGTAATTTTTGTCCCACCGGCATTCGCAGCCGATGGTATCCTGGAAGCCGCCGATGCTGGCATCCCCCTGATTGTTACCATTACAGAAGGTATTCCTGTGGGAGACATGGTAAAGGTTAAGGATCATCTTAAAAAAGGTAACAGCAGGTTAATAGGGCCAAACTGCCCCGGTATTATCACTCCGGGTGAAGCCAAGGTCGGTATCATGCCGGGATTTATTCATAAGAAAGGAACAGTTGGTATAATATCAAGATCAGGCACTCTGACATATGAAGCGGTTGACCAGGTAACAAAGACGGGACTTGGACAATCGACATGTATAGGCATAGGGGGTGATCCTGTTGTGGGTACCACAACACTGGATGCCGTTAAACTGCTTATGGCCGATAAGGAAACTGAAGCTATTGTAGTAATAGGCGAAATTGGCGGAAGTATGGAAACAGAAGCAGCTGAATGGATTCGCGAAAACGGCACAAAACCGGTTATAGGCTTTATTGCAGGGCAGACAGCACCGAAAGGAAGAAAAATGGGTCACGCCGGTGCAATAATAGGAGGAAAAAGCGATACTGCAGCAGCCAAGATGGAGATTATGAACAAATGCGGAATTCATGTGGTCCAGTCACCTGCCGATATTGGAGCAACAGTAGCCGCAGCTCTGAAACAAAATTCCTGAATACTGAAAATACAGGATTTTCTTAAAATGTAAATATCTGTTACACCGTTATACCGTTATACCCCAACACCGTTATACCGTTATACCGTTATTTACATGATTTACTATATTTGCAGAAATTTTTAATTAAAAATGAAATGAAATTACTGGAAGGAAAAACAGCCCTTATTACCGGTGCTTCAAGAGGTATCGGAAAAGCTATAGCCCTTAGGTTTGCCGGTGAAGGTGCCGATATAGCAATCACTAATATTGTTGATGATGAAGAATTCAGAGACACCATAAAAGAAATCGAAAGCAAAGGTGTAAAAGCCAAAGGATATGTATCAAATGCTGCCGATTTTGAAGATTCACAGCGTGTCATTAATGAGATGGTCAAAGACTTCGGAAAAATCGATGTTCTTGTTAACAATGCCGGTATAACAAAGGATACACTGCTTATGAGGATGACCGAAGATCAGTGGGATGCAGTGATTGCAGTTAACCTGAAGTCTGTTTTTAACCTGACTAAAGCTGCTATACAGACAATGCTTAAGCAGAAAAACGGATCAATAGTTAATATGAGTTCTGTTGTCGGTGTTTCCGGTAATGCCGGACAGAGTAACTACTCAGCATCCAAGGCCGGAATAATAGGTTTTACAAAGAGTGTCGCAAAAGAAGTCGGTTCACGAAACATAAGATGTAACGCCATTGCTCCGGGATTCATTATAACGGAGATGACTGACAAATTGCCGGATGATGTAAAAAAAGAATGGGCTGAAAAAATTCCGCTCAGAAGGGGAGGTACTCCCGAGGACGTGGCAAATACAGCCCTGTACCTTGCATCAGATCTTTCTTCTTATGTAAGCGGACAAACAATTCATGTTTGTGGTGGTATGTTAACTTAAAAATATTTTATATCTTTACAAAACCGCAGGGCACCCATCCTTTTAGCACGAGGAAATGCAGCGAGACATATTTATTCCACACTTATTTTAAACGGGCGCCCTGCTTCTTTTTTTAAGCCTTCCAATCAATGCATAACACAATATTCTACCTGATCCTGGTTATCCCTGTTGCAGGTTATCTGACTGAACGATTTCTCGATTATCTTAATTCAAAGATGTGGTCGGATACACTACCTGAAAAACTGAAAGATATATGCGACCAGGACGAATACCGAAAATCACAGACCTATGATAAGGAGAACAATAAACTTTCCTTCTGGTCCTCTTCTTTTAACCTGCTTGTTATCCTTGCTATGATAATCTTCGGAGGATTTGCACTCGCCGATGAAATATCAAGATCCCTCAGCAGTCACATGGTACTTGTATCACTGATCTTCTTTGGTATTATCGGACTGGCTTCCGACTTAATAAATATACCATTTGGTGCTTATGATACCTTTGTCATTGAAAAAAAATATGGTTTTAACACTATGTCTGTCAGAACATTTATAACTGACCATATAAAGTCATGGTTTATTGCTTTGCTTGTCGGAGTACCGGTTCTGGGACTTATAACATGGTTTTATTACAAAACCGGTACGCTGTTCTGGTTATATGCCTGGGGACTTATAACTGCTTTCACAATATTTATGAATTTTTTCTATTCAGAACTTATTGTGCCCCTGTTTAATAAACAAACACCACTGGGTGAGGGCACCCTTCGTTCTGCTATTGAAGCATTTGCCGAAAAAGCCGGCTTCAAATTAAAAGATATCTATATCATCGACGGCTCAAAACGAAGTACAAAAGCCAATGCATATTTCTCAGGTTTCGGACCTAAAAAAAGGATTGTCCTTTATGATACTCTCGAGAAAGAATTGTCGGTGGAAGAGATAGTTGCTGTACTGGCTCACGAAATTGGACATTACAAGAAGAAACACATACTCCAGACCCTTGTTCTCTCTGTAATACTCACCGGTTTTATGTTGTTCCTTTTTTCGCTCGTTGTCAACAGCCCGGCTTTATCTATTGCTGTAGGAGCAAAAAACACCAGTTTTCATATGGGACTTATAGTATTTGGCATACTGTATAGTCCACTTTCATTACTTATTGGGCTGGCTACCAATTACATATCAAGAAAAAACGAATTTGAAGCCGATCACTTTGTTATTGATAACTATAAACCTGAACTCCTTGCACAGGCGCTAAAAAAGCTCTCGGTTAAAAACCTTTCCAATATGATGCCACATCCGGCATATGTATTCTTTCATTATTCCCATCCGCCATTGCTGGCCAGACTGGAGAAGCTGGAGGAATAAGGCATCGGGCGTCGGGCGTCAGAAAAATGTAGATTGAGAGTTTAACTTGATCGGTGTTTAATAAGGCTTGTCAACATTGCACTTATTTCATCACACTCAAGTTCCAGTTCTTTTAATAAATCAGGTTTAATATATCCTACTTCGATTGAAATAATTAGTTGTGTTCTTAATTCGGCTGTTGATCCTCTGGCTATATAGAAATGTTTTATGCTTTGTTTGTCAGTATTCAGGGCATCACCTTCAGCAATATTGGAAGAGATGGATACTGCAGATCTTCGCATTTGATCTTTCATGCTGAAATCTTTATTAAATAAAGCTGAATCAGTTAGTTGATAGATATTTACAGCTAGATTTTTAGCCTTAAGCCAAACATTTAGTTTTTTACAGTTTCCCATTTTGCAGCGATTTTAATTAATAACAGGAAGATGAAAGTCAAGGCAATCCCACCTGCCTTAATTATTTACAATATAAAACAAATTTTTAAATTTATTAAATCCTGACGCCTAACCCCTAACCCCTGATGCCTGACGCCTGACACCTGACGCCTGTCGCCTGACGCCTCTATTACATTTCAACCTTTTTATTATATTTGCCGGGAATTTTGCCTCCTTAGCTCAGTCGGTAGAGCAGCTCATTCGTAATGAGCAGGTCGTGGGTTCGAGTCCCATTGGAGGCTCTAAAGGTCGTGGGCCCTGACGTTGCGCGAAAAGCGCAAGTCAGGATGCTGACCGATAGCGTCAGCATTCGAGTCCCATTGGAGGCTCTTAAAGGTCGTGGGCCCTGACGTTGCGCGAAAAGCGCAAGTCAGGATGCTGATCGGCAGCGTCAGCATTCGAGTCCCATTGGAGGCTCAAAAAATAGATTGCAGAAGAATTGGATTTAAAAATGGAAATTCTTTATTTTTGTGATCTGAAATTTTAAGAGGGAGTAGCTCAGTGGTAGAGCATCAGCTTCCCAAGCTGAGGGTCGGGGGTTCGAGACCCCTTTCCCGCTCCAAAACTCCAGGGCGTCAGTCATGGAGTTTTTTTACTTTTTGGAATTAAATATGCTTATAAATTGGGCATTTCACATATCATAATACAAAATATTCCTCGTGATAATTGCCATTATGTCTCCATTGTATCTCTGGGTCTGTTGTACCCAATTGCCTTCCTTATCATATTCATAATCAAGAACTACCCTAAATATTGAACTATCGGAAGGCACTGTTATGATATATTCCGAGATATCATTTTTATCATTTCGTTTATATACGGTGATATTTGAAGGATTTCCCATATAATCAAGTTGTGTTCTTTTGCTCAGTTGCCCGTTGGAATATTCATTAACATACGAACCAACTGTCTTTCCCTTTTCATCCGTTATCCTGCAACCCGATTGTTCAATACCGGAATACTCATATTTATAATTGTTTTGTGGCTTTCCTTCAGCATCCTGTATACTAACCTGTGTCAGAAGTCCGTTTTGATAGTTATTGACCTCCCTTGAATCCAGGTTATTTCCTTTATACTTATCTATTGATTTACATAATCCATGCCTGTCGTAGTAATATTTTGACACGAATACGGTGTCGCCGTTTTCATCTATTTCTGACATCTTAACCAGGTTTCCGTTCCTGTCGTATTCATATGCTGAATTGTTTACTTCCGGGCTTTCAGCAGCAGGGCATACCGGACTCCCGCAGGCATTATGAACTTTCCTGTCTATTTTCCATACTGATCCCTTGATATTGGCGACAGCAAGATCCGATTTAACGTTTACTTTATCTTGATTACACGATATTGCCACTATGGCAATAACAGAAAAAAATATAACTTTTCTCATCATTTTTAAGGTTAGGTTTGCTTCGCAAGTTATAACCGGGGATGTAATATTTTATTTAAGGAAAATTTAAAATTATAAGTGAATATGTTAAAAATAGTGGCCAGGCAAAGGATTATTGTATTGATTTTTTCCTAAATAACATATGATTATTAACAGATTCTGTTATTTTTACAATATATCATTTGATCCCACATAGTATTTATAATGAATTACAAATCCTAAAATTATCTGCCGTGAACAGAAGAAAATTTCTTGGCAATACTGCCAAACAGATAGCATTATTAAATGTTGCCGGATTAGCTTCCGCAAGGGCTTTTGGAGCTGAAAGTAAAAGCAGTCGTTTACCTGAAGAAATGAATTTAATATACCGTACCCTGGGCAGGACGGGCATAAGACTTCCCATAGTCTCCATGGGAGTAATGAATGCCAACAACCCGGCTCTTTTGAAAGCAGCCTGGGACAAAGGAATCAGGCATTTCGATACAGCCTGGTACTACCAGAACGGCAACAATGAAAAAATGGTAGGGTCGGTGCTGAAAGAATTAAAAGTAAACAGGAAAGATGTTACCATATCAACAAAAGTTGGTCTTTTCGGTCCTCCTGTTGCAAATGGAAAAGAGAGAAAAGCCTTATTCCTTAAAAGATTTGATGAGAGTTTAAGCCGTTTGCAAATGGATTATGTTGACATTCTTTATTTTCATGATACTCAAAAAGTTGAAAACATAACCGATCCTTATATACTTGAAGCTTTCAGTGAGCTGAAAGATAAAAAACAGATAAGATTCCCGGGCTTCTCAACGCATGTGGACTGGGTGCCAATTGTGGAAAAAGCCGTTAAAGATAATTTTTATGATGTCATTCTTCTGTCATTCAACTATTCGATGTTCCAGGATCAAAGGGTCTTTGACACAATAAAACTTGCCCACGATGCAGGGATAGGACTTGTAGCCATGAAAACACAATGCCAGCAACAATGGTACAAAAATGAGCTTCCTGCAAATGTCCAGAAATTCTACAAGGAGAACATGATGAATACTGCCCTCCTTAAATGGGCCCTCAAAAATGAGCATATCACAACTGCTATTCCCGGTTTTACAACATTTGACCAGCTTGATGAGGATATGGTAGTTGCTTATAATATTGATTTTAACGATCAGGAAGAAAAATTCCTAAAGGATAATGGAGTGATGCTTGCAATTCAGTCGGTGTGCAGGCAATGTGGTACGTGTGTTGGAACATGCCCCGGGAATGTGGACATACCCTCACTCATGAGAACTCATATGTACTCGCTGTCATATGGAAATCCAATGATGGCAAGACAGACCTTAAAAGTCATTACGCCCGGTAAAGGACTGGAAACATGCACAGAATGCGATGTATGTACTTCAAAATGTGTCAACAGGGTACCTATAGCGTCACGAATAAACGATCTGAAAGAAATATATTGCTGAAATAAACAGGCCTACTCTGTTCCGAATTCCCATTCTGAGTAAAACTGATCGAGAAACTCAAGCAGGATATGATGACGTCGTGTAGCTAATTCATATCCTGTTTTTGTGTTCATCATATCTTTAAGTTTCAATAGTTTATCATAGAAATGGCCTATAGTCGAACGTCCTTGTCCTCCATTTATTTCACCGGGCAGATAAATAGGGTTATTCCTGAAGCCACCATAATTA
>JBJKPQ010000184.1:0-6792 GCA_046706305.1 Bacteroidales bacterium | reverse complement strand
GTCAGGGGTGATGCAAGAAAATTACGACTGATAACGGTTAGCGGGAAGAAATATGTCCTTGCTGCTGTTAATAATGACAGCATAATGACATTCCGTATCAATAAGTAAGCAATACTGGCGCCGATTTTTAATCACGGGTGTTCTGAAGATTTTTCGCCAATTTGCAATCGGTGACATAATCCCTGACACCCCGTTCTATAAGCATTAATGTAATTGACTTGAATTAAGCATTTTGGAGATCCTTCATTACGTTAAAGAAATACTTCCTTTACAGAAACAACAGAATTGACATCCTGCAAAACCGTGGAGATCCTTCATTACCCCCTGTCAACCATCAGCAGCCCTGTCATCCTGACGCGCAGCGGAAGGATCCCATAATCGCTTAACGGAAGTTAATTAGTACAAAAAACACAGCTTATTTGCCTCGTAGAGGTTAAACAAATATTTTCCGGAAATTCCAGAAAAAAGTCGTCAATAAATTATAAATTTGATATAACTGTACTACACCTGACCATGAAACCATTGCTGATTTCGTACATTTCCTGTCTGAAGACCATTATCGTAACAGTTACCCTACTGTCAATGATTCTTCCTGTATATTCCCAGACGAATATGGTTCAGAAGGAATCAACAAAAACTGCAGTTCAAAGCACATCTGATACTCTGATCAACACAGGATACCTGTTGCTTGATCCACTGGAGAATACTTCGGTTATCACAACAATAAACTATCCTGATTTCAACAAAGGAAACATCAACTCTCCCAATCAACTGATACAGGGGAAAGTGCCGGGACTGGATATAAGTAAACCGGGAGGTGATCCTAATGGCTCATTCTACCTGCGGCTAAGGGGCCTGACAACTATAAACTGCAACACTCAACCATTGATAGTTGTAGATGGCATCCCGGATGTCTCTATAAATAATATAGATCCAAATGACATTGAGTCCTTTACTGTACTGCGGGATGCAGCTGCAGCATCAATTTATGGGATCAGGGGATCCAACGGAGTTATTCTGGTTACAACAAAGAAAGGAGATACAGGCAAGCCTTCAGTAAGTTACAACGTCTATGCAAGTGTTGAAAAGGTTGCGAAGAACCTGCCTGCAATGAATGCCACTCAATGGCGTGCCCTCTCAAATGAAATGGGAATGGGTACGGATTTCGGATATAACACTGACTGGTTTAAACAGATCGAGCAGACGGCATTGTCTCAGACACACTCTCTCTCATTGTCAGGAAGAAGTGAAAACACTTCTTACCGGGCCTCGGTAAATTATCGTGACGGGCAGGGAGTTGAAATAAACACAGGTTATTCACAGGTCAATGGAAGAATTAATATTAGTCAGAAGGCTATTAAGGACAAGCTTACCCTTGACATAAATATGAGTGCTACCCAAAGGACTTCAAAACATGGTTTCCCAGAGGCATTCAGATATGCAGCCATATTTAATCCGACATCCCCGGTAAAAAGCGACGACCCTCAATTTAAAATATACGACGGTTACTTCCAGCAGACATTATTCGATTATTACAATCCCGTTTCAATTATTGAACTAAACAGGAACGAAGGTAAGGTCAGATACCTGGATCTGTCTGTCGGAGGTGTGTTTGAACTTACACACAATATAGACCTTGAAACAAAATATGCTGTTGAAAGCCGGGGAAATATCGGCGGCAAATATTTTGACAAGAATGATTACTGGGGTGGAATATACAGGAATGGCCTTGCTTCAAGGCAGGCGGATAATTCGTCGAGCAGCTATTTTGAATCTGCAATACATTATAAAGGACAAATATTCAAGTCAATAGAACTTAATGCTTCAGGAGGGTATAATTACCAGGACTTCAACAATGAAGGTTTTTACGCCCAGGGAGGTGACTTCATTACGGACGATTTTACTTTCAATAATCTCGCAGCAGCACTTGATTTTAAAAACGGACTCGGTACTGTTACAAGCTATAAGAATTCAAATAAGCTTGTTGCCTTCTTCGGCCAGTTCAACCTGAACTACAAAGACGTACTCTTCGGAACTATCACAGAACGATACGAGGGCTCCTCAAGGTTTGGTTCTGATTCAAAATGGAACCTGTTTCATGGAATTGGAATCGCTACCGACCTTTCAAGACTCTTCCGGATACGGGCATTTGATATGTTAAAATTAAGGATTGACAATGGCTTAACAGGAAACCAGCCCTCAGAAAGTTATTTGTCGCTTGAAAAGTGGAAACAGGTATACGTTAATTTTTATAACGGGAATTTCGAACCGCAATATGATCAGTACAGCAATTATAACCCGGACCTGGGAGCTGAAAAGACCAGAAGCACCGATCTTGGAATAGATTTTTCACTGTTAAGCCGCAGGCTTTCCGGTTCAATAGACATATATACAAGTACAAGTTCCAGCCTTCTTTTCATGTACTATTTGCGAAGACCATCTGATTACTTTTACTATTACTACTTCTATCCGACACCTCAATGGATAAATATAGGGAAACTCAGAAGCAGTGGATTGGAAATTTCACTTAACCTGACAATATTTAAGAAAAGGGATTTCTCGTATGTGATAATGCTCAACCATACAAGAAATCTGAAAAACGAACTTGTATCCCTGTCAGGCATTTATGATGGTATCCAATTGGATTATGGGATTATGGACCTGGGTTATCTGGGGTCACCAGGAGGGTCCTCCCCGGGACTTGTAAGATCTGAAGAGGGTAAACCCATCGGACAACTCCAGGCTTATATTTTCAAAGGTATTGATGTGAATGGAAACAGGATAGTTGCTGATATTAACCACGATGGTTATATTGATATAAACGACCGTAAAGTGGCTGGCAACGGACTTCCGAAAAGTCTAACAGGATTTGAGAATATATTCAATTACAAAAAGTGGGATCTGACTGTTTTTTTCAGAAGTGTTGCCGGGCATAACCTGTTAAATTCATACCGGGCATTGTATGAAGTACCCATTCTAATTTCGTCATATAATCTCCCTGCCTCTACAGCAGGTATGAGAAATCCTGAAACAGGTAAACTGATGACTTCCTGGGGAAGTGTAACTGACAATGATTATGAGAATGCATCTTTTATAGCACTCGACAATATATGCCTTGGATATAATTTTACAATGCACAGTCATTCGGAATTCAAAAAGATCAGGGTATATATAGCCTCAAATAATGTGTTCTATATCACCCGCTATAAAGGGTTCGACCCAAATCCAAGATACATAGATATGGAAGACAATATGGGAACATATAATAACCCTCTTGTCCCGGGAATTGAGAGGAGGGCTCAATGGCCCAGAGTAAGGTCTTTTACCTTTGGTGCTAACGTTCTGTTTTGAAACTAAGGCAGGGACAGGTGAAACAGATTCAACTATTCAATATTCAGAAAGCCACTGCTTCCAGGAACCCTGTAAGCTCTTTCAATGAAGGGCTTACACCAGTAGAAACATAAGCACCTGCAACAGCATTAGCCAGGAGAAGGCATTGAAAAAGACCCATATTATGAAGAAGACCAAGGCAGAAACCGGCATTGAAATTGTCTCCCCCACCTGTTAGAACTACAGGTTCAGGGCAATAAAAAGTATCGCATTGTTCAAGACTCAGCCCGTCATAAGCAAGTGCATCTTTTATCCTGTGCAACACCAGGACATCGGCATTAAATGAGTTATGGAGTTTCTTCATAAATTCCTCATCAGGCAAGCCGGTGGAAATATTCAGCGCATCAGCTACAAGCCCTGCTTCGTGCTGATTCAGACTAAGGGTAACCCTGAAATAATTGCTTAATTCCTTAAGCAGGCGTGGAATGATCCTTATTTCATCCACTGATTTTCTTGAGCAGTCTGAAAGATCAGTAAAAAAATCAACCGGTTTACCTTGCTTTTTAGTACCAGGCAGGATATCATCAATAAATCCCTTCCATATACCTGAAGAATTTTCTATCTCGCTCCAGTTAAGAAAAGACACAAGGCTCTTCCCCTTCAACATTCCTTTGATCCTTTCCGGGCCGATAATATTTTTAATATCCTCCCATGATAGTTTTTCATATGGTCCCGGATCAAAGGCAATCATCTTTGAATCGTTAAACTCAAAGGCAGTTGCAGTAATATAGTCCGCAACCGAATAAAGCCTGCAGTTCTCCGACATAGTATGAAAAACAGGCAATATCCCGGGTAAACCAAAAGTACCTATACAGTCAACGGATATGCCCAGTCTTCCCAGGGCATTTCCGGTGATGACCATATTGCCCCCTATCTTGGAGAGTTTGGTTTCGAGTTCGACCCCACAGCTCTTATTATTCTGTTTAATCAGGAACTCTCCGAATTGAGTACTAGTCTGAAAATAGTGCTTTCCTGCATTCCCGGTTTTCCCGCTCACAATTCTCACAATGCTGTCTACACATGCGTCGAAGCCAAGGAATGCGGAAAGACTATTATTCTTATCCTCATTCAACCTGGAAATTATTCCGGGTATCGAATCAGTAATATTGTTCACAATTAATACACTATAAAAGTGAAGCTGCTTCCCTGTCCATAAGAAGGAAAGAATTTTTATGTTTTTTTATTACAGAAGCCGGGAAGGATTCGCTGATGCCTGTATTAATAAGGGTTTTTGCTCCTTCTGCTTTTCTTTGCCCGTTAAGCTGAAGTATTACAAGAGAAGCTTCCATAACATATCTTATTCCCAGGGATACACCCCTGCTCAATTCTACATCTCCTGAGAAATACTTCTTTCCAACTATTTTAGTTGTTTTGTCTAACTCAACAATATGCGAATAAAGATCGAAAGAAGTGCCCGGCTCATTTAATCCGAGATGACCGTTCATACCCATTCCGAGCAACATCATGTCTATCGGTCCGTTTTCCCTTATAAAGTTGTCGGTTTTACGACATTCATCTTCAAGGTTTGTTGCTTCACCGTTAAAAAAGCACATATTCTCAGGTTTATAATCTATATGTTTAAACAGATGTTTCCTGAGAAAAGAATAACAATTCTCACTCTTCATTTCTCCAATACCAGCCCACTCATCAAGTCCTACAATCTTTGACTTGCTGAAACTGATCCTGCCTTCCCTGTTCATCCGCACCAGGTTTTCAAATGTACCAACTGAAGTCTCTCCTGCAGGAAAACACAGAAGGGCATCCGGTTTTCTGTCAATGATATCTGCAATTAATTCTGCCGTCTTCAGTGAAAGTTCATCATAATCCTTGTATACGATCTGCTTCATTTTTTCATTTATATTCATTCTGGAAATTATCTCATATCTTACTACCATCCTGAAATAGAAACAGGCTGGTAATGAGACCTTAGGATTACACAAAGGACTGTTTTGCAGGTAACATGCACCCGACAAAGAGCCCTTTGTGTAAAACCCATATTTTTGTAGCGGATCCGATAATTCGAAAACAGAGATCCGCTACATAAAAATTGACCCTATTTAAAACCAGTCAATTAAGGGGTAAAAGATTAACAGGTCAGAGTTTTATTTCTCCCCATCCTTTCCTGTATTCTCTTTTAACGAACTGATTTGCCTGTTCAAAGTTGGTGATTTTCATATTCTCACCATCCCATTTATAGTTAATATATCTTCCTGGGAAGACATATCCTTCCATTTCACCATAAACCGGATCTTTTCTTTTAATTTTTTCTCTTATATTGAAGCTTCTGAGAAGAAGGTTACCCATAAGAACTGTTTCGGTAAGAGGACCGGCATAACCGACAAATGGGGAATCCACCTCTGCATTTCCATATCCGGCTATGCAGGCATCGATCCATTGCCACCAGTGACCATCCATATCGCCTTCCACCCTTGGGTATTTTTGTGGCACATGTACTTCTTCATTGCGTGAAAGAGGAAGCAGTCGGGGATTACGACCGCCCCAGCCACAACCTGCATTACCTTTTGAACCGATGAACAGTGTACCTCCTTCATAGTCATTCAATCCCGGAGGATAATCTGCCAGCACCTCATTCATATTCTCATCTGAATCAAGGTCGTTCGGGCGTTCGGGTGTTATTCCTCCATCCATCCAATAGAGATCCAGATCCTTCCCATTAGCAAGTTTATACCTGAAACGTATTGAACTGCTTACAGGACCACTTTCGGGATATATACCCTCAACAAAAATCCCATTGTAAACAGTACTTGCGCTTCCTGATACCTCATATGGATAACCAAGATTAAGAAGTTTAAACGGGGGGCCCATTATATGGCAACCCATATCCCCGAGAGCTCCGGTACCGAATTCCCACCATCCCCTCCAGTTAAACGGGACGAGGTTGTCAATATAATCAGTATACTGAGCTGTACCCAGCCACAGGTCCCAGTTAAGTTCTTTTGGCACGGGCGGGTGTTCTTTCGGCCATGCGATACCCTGCGGCCACACAGGTCTGTCAGTCCAGCAATAAACCTTTGTAATGTCGCCAAGTATGTCAGCATCAAACCATTCCCTGAGAGTACGCATACCATCGCATGATGCACCCTGGTCACCCATCTGGGTTACTACTTTATACTTTTCAGATGCCTGTGTCAGTATTCTGGCTTCATAAATATCATGAGTAAGAGGTTTCTGCAGGTACAGGTGTTTTCTGAGCTGCATAGCACTTAGTCCTACAATAGCATGGTTATGATCAGGTATAGCTACGGTTACAGCATCAAAATTTTTACTTTCCTTATCGAACATCTCCCGCCAGTCATGATAGAATTTTGCTTTAGGAAACTGCTTTATTCTTGGTGCTGCCTGCCTGTCATCCACATCGCAGAGGAAAGCTATCTCGGCATT
>JBJKPQ010000183.1:0-2818 GCA_046706305.1 Bacteroidales bacterium | reverse complement strand
TGTTTGTCTGCCTTGAAACTGTAAGCCAGCTGGCAGCTCCTGTTGCTCCATTCTACATGGAAAGACTGTTTACCGATCTTAATACCGTAACAGGAAGACATAAAGACAATTCAGTACACCTGGCTCTCTTCCCCGAATATGATGAGTCGCTTATCGATACAGCACTGGAAGAGAGGATGGAGATAGCCCAAAAGGTATCATCGATGATACTTGGACTGAGAAGAAAAGTAAGTATCAAGGTACGTCAGCCGCTTGCAAGAATAATGGTTCCCGTCCCGGACAATAACTTCAGGGATAAGTTTGAAGCCGTTAAAGACCTGATCCTTAGCGAGGTAAATGTGAAAGATGTCGAATATATTGATGATACTGCCTCCGTGCTTGTAAAAAAGATCAAGCCGAATTTCAAAACCCTCGGACCAAAATACGGTAAGCTGATGAAGGATATAAGTAAAGCCATTGCATCCTTCACTCCGGAAGATATAGCATCATTCGAGTCAAACGGCGGCAGCACACTTTCCATTAACGGGCAGGAGATCATACTTGACGCCGCAGATGTTGAGATCACTTCGGAAGATATTCCAGGATGGCAGGTTGCTAACGACGGAAAGCTGACAGTAGCCCTTGATATAACCGTAACAGACGAGCTGCGCTATGAAGGTATAGCCAGGGAATTTGTTAACAGGATTCAAAACATACGCAAGGAAGCCGGTTTCGATGTGACCGACAAAATCACTGTCTTAATTGAAGATAATGACTTTGTACGTGAAGCAGTTAAAAGACATTCTGCCTATATCGGATCGCAGACACTGGCTACATCAGTACAACTGACCAGCTCTTTCGATCAGGGCAACACCAGGGATGTGGATATTGATGAAGTGATGGTAAAGGTAGAGGTAAAGAAGAAAGAGTGAAGGACGGAGAGACTCGGTCTTTCCTCCAATGTCCTCTTCAATCTAAATCTTTATATTTATATTTGTGTAAACATCAACACAAATGAAACGTATACTGGTTACCGGCGGTGCCGGGTTTATAGGATCTCATCTCTGTGAAAAACTTCTTGAACTGGGGAATGAAGTGGTATGTCTCGATAACTATTTCACCGGATCAAAAATGAATATAATTCACCTGCTTGATAATTACTATTTCGAACTTATCCGCCATGACATAACCATGCCTGTCTTTATAGAGACAGATGAGATCTATAACCTTGCCTGTCCGGCCTCACCGGTCCACTACCAGTATAATGGCATTAAGACAATCAAGACCTCCGTTATGGGAGCAATAAATACACTGGGTCTTGCAAAAAGGACAAAGTCGAAGGTCCTGCAGGCTTCCACAAGCGAGATATACGGCGATCCTGTTGTCCATCCGCAAACAGAAGATTACTGGGGTAATGTTAATGTGCTGGGTCCCAGAGCCTGTTATGACGAAGGGAAAAGATGTGCGGAAACGCTCTTTATGAACTATCACCACCAGAATAATGTACGAATAAAGATTGCCAGGATATTCAATACCTATGGCCCGAGGATGAGCCTCAATGATGGACGTGTTGTATCCAACTTTATTGTCCAGGCCCTTAAAGGTGAAGACATTACCATATTCGGTGACGGCACACATACAAGAAGCTTCCAGTATATCGACGATCTGGTTAAAGGTCTCATCAGTCTGATGGATACACCTGATGGTTTTACCGGTCCGGTTAACCTGGGCAACCCCATGGAGTTTACTATTAATGATCTTGCCAAAACGATTATCAGGCTCACCGGAACAAAATCGAAGATCATTTACAGGCCCCTGCCACAGGACGATCCCAGGCAGCGACAACCGGATATCGCTCTTGCCAGGAAAGAACTTGACTGGGAACCGGCAATAGCCCTGGAAGAGGGATTGCTGAAGACTATTGAGTATTTCAGGGGAGTGATAGGAGATTGAGCATTTAAATTGTTACACAGAGATACACAGAGGGACGGCGAGAAGGAGGGACAGAGAGACTTCTGCATCAAGTTCCTTATATCCGACAGTAACTGCCCCATATCCTTCCTGCCATTTAGACCCGTATAGAAAGATCTTCTTTTTGTTTATATATATTGCCGGACTTCTTTTTATGTCACGCATCTAATTTGAAATTTCAATAGTAGATTTAAATCCTGTCAGAACATGAATATGATCTTCAGTTCCATTTTTCAGCACAGGATAACAATCAAGGCCTTTGATTATACCAAAAATTAGCTTGAAATTCCATAAAAATTGCCCCAGGAACAACTTAACATATTAAATATCACCACTGATTATACAGGTTGGTATGTATACGGTGCAAGGTCTTATTAGGAGCCAATACCGGACCATATCTACTTCCTGCCACGACTGTTATACAATTGACTTTCTGCTACCATCGTGGGGATCCTTCATTCCGCTACGCTATATTCAGGATGACAATGCAAGTAAATAAGTGACAGGGGAATGAGGTGCGGCGTTTTGTCCTGAAATTATTTCCCGGATGAAAATATTTATCAAAACGCCGCACCTCATTCCCCCAATGATCTCCAAATTGCCTTGTCATCCTGAAGGCGAAGCCGAAGGATCCCCTGATCGCTTAACAAATGTGTCGCCCCTGCAGGGCTCATATACCCGGGTGGGACTTCTACCCCGGGCTGACGCCATGGGTATCAAGTGTCGCCGCATCGCGGCTTATGCCTTGATATCTTTTTGCTGAAAAGGTCCATGACAAAATACTGCCCATAAATCCAATTCACTAATAGCGACACAGGCCAACCCTGAAGTCACTGCCGATAAATTCAAGCCAGTAATAACGATAGAT
>JBJKPQ010000182.1:0-5102 GCA_046706305.1 Bacteroidales bacterium | reverse complement strand
AATACAGATCATTTCAACAAAAGATATGACAGAAAAATACTTTAAAGACAGAACGGACAAATTAGTTCCTGCGAGCGGCGAATTTTTCCTGGTTGCAAAAACATAAAAACTTCCGCTGACACGCAGTCATAAAACTATGGGGTCCAAATGGTTATTTGAGCTTTAGTCCTGGTAGTATGGCTCATTGGATTTTGATTGTGAAGTAGCTCCGAAATCAGCCCGGTCAACATATACCAACCCTTATGCGTTATTCTGTGATAACAAGAGATTATTATGACTGACAATGGGAAAAATATTAAACAAAAAATACTATGACTCAAACAACTGGTAAATCACATTTTGCCCCGGAACTGCACATCCCCAATGGTACTTTCGATATTGAATTTTATACCAAACTGGGGGCAGTAGAGCATTTTTGTTTGCGGAACGATGACGGGAGCGTTCACGTTGCAGAACTGGAAATGGACGGTGCAATATTTCACCTGCACGAAACAATGCCTTGGTTTAATGCTCTTGAACCAATCAGTGCAAAGGGGGTAACCTCCGTTATCGGTTTGTTTGTACCGGATGTAGACAAAGTTATGAAGAAAGCCATTGAAGTTGGAGCAACCGAAGTCAGTCCTGCAAAAGACCACGAATACGGTTACAGGCAGGGAATGTTCAAAGACCCTTTCGGACATTACTGGCAAATTCAAAAGAAAATATAAACAAAGGCGATTAATGAAAAGACGACAGCTTTCTGTAATCATTGCTGTTGTTCTGCACTTCATTCCGAAGTCTTCAACTGGTTTCAAAGGCCGGGAATATCCAACAAAAATTAAGTTAAGTGACTAATATTACATGACTGAAATTTGGAAGGATACTTGACGTGGCCGAGTTTAACACTCTCACTCATACCAGTGTCGCCCTTTCAGGGCTCAGGTGCCGGGGGAGGGGCATCTGCCCCGGGCTTGCGCCCGGGGTTATTTACATGTCGCCCTTCCAGGGCTCAAAGAACAAATTATAGGTCACCATAGCTGCAGTACCGAAAGTTCAACATCAAAAGTCCCGAAGGGACGACACATGAATAACCACCGGTGTAAGCCGGTGGTCACTGCAACCTAAACCCCATGAGCCCTGAAGGGGCGACACGTAACCAGTCCCGAAAGGACGGCATGTGAATAACCAAATGATCTTTGTTTTTTCGTTATAGTCACATATTTTATCCTTTTAAGGAACAATTAACATAACAGAAAAAAAATATTTATAAAATTTGCTTCGTCAACCTTATAGGTAACTATCGACTGTATGAACAATGCAAAATCGCAACCGGCTATCACTAAGTTAAACACCATATTGATGATTTTCCCGGTATGGCTTGCGTTGTATTATTTCAAAGACAGAACGGCAAGATTCCTTATCATTGACCTTTTATCAGCTCCACCTTCTGGTAAATTAGCCCAGGCACTTATTTTCTTTACCTCCACCAGCCTTAAAATTTTCCTGTTACTGGCTCTTATAGTTTTTGTTATGGCACTGATCAGGTCGTGGTTCCCAGTGGAAAAAACACGTGACCGGCTTATGAACATGCCCGTTTTCCGGGCAAACCTTGTGGCAGGTGGATTCGGCATAATAACACCTTTCTGCTCCTGTTCGGCAGTACCGCTGTTCATCAGTTTCCTAGAGGCAGGAATTCCTCTTGGAATTACATTTTCTTTCCTGATCGCCTCACCGCTTGTCAACGAGATTATTATAATTATGCTGGGTGGTTTGTTCGGCATAAGAATAGCTGTCATTTATGCTCTGTCGGGGCTGATAATTGCTACAACAGCAGGTTTTATTGTCAGTAAGCTTGATCTCGAAAAATATCTTCCGGAATGGATGCTTAATATCAGAGGCCAAAAGCAATCAGATGTCCCCGGACTCAATATAGAAGCAAGAATATCCGGGGCAATTGATGCCGTAAAGGATATATTCTCCCGTATCTGGATCTATGCATTAGCCGGTATAGCAGTTGGATCTGTAATCCATGGATATGTTCCTGAAACTTGGCTGAGTTCCGTTATGGCGAAAGGAAACTGGTATTCACTGCCACTTGCCGTACTTAGCGGTATACCTCTCTATTCATGTTCTGCTTCTGTTGCCCCTGTTGCCTTTGCCCTTGTCGATAAAGGGATGCCGCTGGGCACTGCTCTTGCATTCATTATGGCAGTTGCGGGCTTATCACTGCCGGAGTTTATGATACTGAAAAAAGTGCTTAGTGTCAGGCTGTTGTTGATTTTTGGAGGTATCCTTTTTGCAGGAATACTTATTGTCGGTTATCTTTTCTTCCTGTTCCTGTGAGTCAATATATCTTAATCTCTCAGAGGTTTTTATACGATTAATGCCTGCTGACGTTTTCATATACTTCAACAAGGTTATTTGCAAGCTTATGAATATTAAGATGTTTCTCAGCCCCTTCCCTGGCTTCACTGCTCAATTTTTCAAGCGCTGCACGATCATCAAGCAGGGACTTTAAAGCTGATGAAAGCAACTCAGGTCTGTTTTGACCATATATAATACCTCCGCCTGCCATTTCCAATATCTCCGGGAAAGCTCCCAGTGCAGGCTGTAAAACAGGGATTCCTGAAGCAAGGGCTTCCGCAATATATATCCCAAATGCTTCACCGTTCCTGACAGGCACACTTATCAGTGATGTCTTTGCAAAAAAATCTTTTCTCCCCGGTCCTTCAAATTCTTTATGGAATTCGACCGAACTGTCGAACCCGCTTCTCCTGATCTTATCACGTATGTCTTTAAGAAATTTGTTGTCTGCTCCCGTCTGACCGCCTGTCAGAATAAGCTGAACATCATCATACCCGGGTTGACTTTTAAGTATCATAAAGGCATCGACCAGGATGTCCATACCATTTTCATGACTCATTCTCGAAATAAATCCAATACTTCTATTCTTTTTTACCGAATTCACATACTGGTAGTCTTTCGGATCAACACCTATGTGGATGGTGGATATTTTTTCCGGGGTAATTGTCATACGGTCCAGGGCCACATTTCTGAAATAGTGGCTTACAGAGATAAAATGGTCGACATGCTCCGAATTATCTGACATAAGGTCCCATACCTTTTTCCTGTTTGTGTCGGTCATGATATCAACCCAGACATCTTCATCCTGCAGGGAGCATACAACGGGTACATTCAGTTTATCCTTAAGTGTTTTGGCAAGACCAAGCAATAAGGCATTTGACAAATGTATAACATCTGGTTTGAAGTGATGCTTTATCCAGTCGGTCATCCTGTCAAGCTCCTCGTACTGTT
This sequence comes from Bacteroidales bacterium, assembly GCA_046706305.1. Lineage (GTDB taxonomy): Bacteria > Bacteroidota > Bacteroidia > Bacteroidales > VadinHA17 > LD21. Next base: position 1,808 of record JBJKPQ010000182.1, on the reverse strand, counting down.
TACCCTCTTCTCCCTGCAGCATGGAAATAGTCATGTCTTCCAAACCTTTGGCATTAGTACTTCCGGCCATTGATGCCGCCAGCTTAAGCATTGGTTTTGAATTCAGAAGCTTGTCAAACCAGCCGGGAGCTTTCCTGAATATAGGGTACAGCTGTTTCAGGTATATACTGATAGCACCGTAAAAAACCGGTACCTCGCCCAGGTCGTGTTCATCGGAGAATAACGGGAGGTACATTGGTACCTTTACAACGTCGTGACCCATCCTGCGCAGGCCATCGAAATATTTACTGTCGCGAAGGCAATTACCGCAATAAAAACTGCCGCCCGAACCAGGTATTATATGGATTACTTTCATTTTTCAAAGATTCAATTATAAAGAACATAAAGGTTAATCCTGAAGTTCATAAATGTGTGTTTTTAATTCAATCACCGGAGTTACTCCCGTCATTATTAAGGTAACGCCTTAGTGCTTCGGTATTGTAAATCAGGGGATACAACTTCTCATCGTACCACAGAAGTGCAAAATATAATCCTATTGGTGCAGAAGAAATCACTTCCTGCTTGGCTAGCCATCCTAATCCCTTCAGGCTTTCTCCAGGCCTCACAGATGCAATAGCACTAACCGCAAGGGAAGTCTCTTCTATTGTCCCGGGCACACCCTTAAACCCACCCCAGCTGCCATCACCGTTTTGTTGTGTTACCAGGAAACCCCGTGCTTTTTCAACCATCACCCTGATAAGCTTTCTATTCTCTTCAGACTGCCTCTGAAGACCAAGACAATCGCCAAGATAGATACTTACTTTTGCCGAGCCGTAAACAGGGTTGGCCTGGTTATCAGTATGCTGATTGCCAAACCACAAAGGAACCCATGAGCCATCATCTCCCTGATGCTGTGAGAGGAATCTTATTGCTTCTGCAGTACTTTCTTTAATCATTTTAACAGTATCGGATGACAGCTTATCATGCAGCATCTCTTCCGCTTTCATCAGTGCTAGAAGGGCATGCCCTGTGAGATCAGCGCTGCTTTTATCGAAGGGTAATCTTCCCCACCCTCTGCAGAAAGTAGGAAAGCCGCCGTCTTTATTCTGCAAATCAATCAGCCATTTGCATCCGTCTTCAATTGTCTTAGCCTCTTCCGGACTTCCCTCACACAACTCAAGAAGTGCAAGAATTGCACCGGGAGTATCATCAGCATCGGGCACCGAACCTGAAAAGCTTGTCCACCCCCAGCCTCCCGGAGCTGCATTATTGAAAGGATGCACTGTTTTGTATTGCAAGCCGAGAATATGTTCCCTTAATATATTGATCTGTTCCTCATTCAATACTTCTTTAAGATGCGGACCAAGCGCCTTGACTGACAGGGTAGTTACCCAGGTGGACAGGTCAGTGTCTATTGGCCATCCGCCTTCAACGCGTTTTTGATTCCTCAGAAAATCAAGGCCCCGGTCAACTATTATTTTATCCGGATGTCCGCTTTCTATAAGGCACATGGCAACAAACCCCGTAAGCGGGATAGCTTCAAGAAAACCACCGCTCTCCGGAACCAGCGTGGTTAGTTTTTTTATGGCGGGTTTAAAGAAAATATTCCTGATACTACCCACACCAAATATTCCTTTGGTTCTTTTCTGATTCTGATATATGCCTACCGCAATAAGAGCCGGGAGTGCATAGCTAACAACCCCCAGGTTCACAAACCTGTACCAGGAGGCAGGCAAAAGGGTGAACTCAAAGGGAAGAACAGGAATTTTCTTCATCGAAGCCGGCGGCAACACCCCGCAGATAATAAGCATGGAAATAATGGGAATGGA
>JBJKPQ010000181.1:0-22835 GCA_046706305.1 Bacteroidales bacterium | reverse complement strand
ACGGTCACCTATGTAATAACACCTGTAAGTCCAACGGGCTGTAATGACGGACCATCACAGGTTGTTACAGTAACAGTAAATCCTACACCTCGTATCTTCCCCATACCTCCGAATGCCACACAATGCGATAGCACATATACTTCAATACAGCTCCAGAGTCCGAGTACCTTTTCAGAGGGCTTAATAACTTTCAGATACACCGTTACAGCAACAGGAGGAGTCACAGGTTTCAGTACGCCGGTAAGCGGACTTCCCAATAACCATGTTATTGCCGATAGGCTTGTCAATCCCACTGATTCCCCGCAGACAGTTACGTATACAGTTATACCTGTTAGTCCAGCAGGTTGTAACGATGGACCTTCTCAAGTTATTATAGTGACTGTTGAACCGACACCACGGGTATATCCTGTTTATCCGAATACAATACAATGCGATAGTTCTACAACCGCCATAATGCTTCAGAGTCCGAGTATTTTTACAAGCGGACAGGTCAGTTTTGATTATTCTGTTATCTCTCCGGCTTCAATTACAGGATATTCAACTCCGGTTACAGGTGCTTTCAATAATCATATCATAACGGATATGCTTGTCAATCATTCCGATGCCTACCAGGTTGTTACATACAGGATCACCCCAAAGAGCCCGGTCGGATGTAAAAGCGGGCCCACAAAAGATATAGCTGTTACTGTTAACCCCACACCGAGGGTTATACCTGTAAACCCAAATCTTAAACCTGACACCTCAATTTGTTATGGAACAAATACCAATCTTGTTCTTACTTCGCCCACAGTGATGACAAACGGATCCGTTGTGTTTGATTATACAGTGGGAGTATCGGGAGGCCCGGGTGTAATAAGCGGAAGTACGGCACCGGGTTCAAATCTGTCGCAGGGCTATACGATAAATTACAATTACCAGAACAATTCGGATACAATTCAATCTGTATATTATACAATAACTCCAAAGGTGGATAATAACATGTGTATCCCTGGTAATAATGTTATAAGCGAAGTTAAAGTACATGCGGAGCCATTGCAGACCATTCTTAATCCGGTGAGGCTTACATGTGTATCAGGGACAGGTCTGGCCTCGCTTGAAGCCGTTATTTCAAAGGGAGCGGATCCTTACCATATAGTATGGGACGGACCTCTGGGTTTTCATGTAGAGGACGTCACCCAGGTTTCTGATCTTTCCAGTGGGAAATACATTGTGGAGGTCACAGATAACCTTGCCTGCAGTGTTAAAGATTCAATAAATATTGTTGCTGTTACAGCCCATGCATATATCTCGGCTACAGTTATTCCTCCGGGGAATTATAATATCAGCTGTATAGGGTCTACTGACGGGAGAATATTGGTATCAGTTACCGGAGGAATTACTCCGCCTTACCAGTACACAGTAGTTAATAGTGATAACCAGGTACTTTACTCGGGTATATTTACAAATAATCTTAACCTGACTGATCCGACCACATACCAGTATTATACCGGTCTGGGTGCTGGAACCTATACTCTAATAATAACAGATGTTAACGGATGCCAGAATACAAGTAAGGTAACTTTAAGAGTACCTCCGCCTGTTGTTGTTGAGTATGGCAAATCATCATATACCGGTGGCTACAATGTATCATGTAAAGGTTATAATAACGGTTCGGTATGGATTGAATCCATATCTGGCGGAAGGGGAGGATACACGTACAGATGGTATACATATAACGGCAACATAACCGGTCCTGATAATACCGACAGACTTGATAACATAACTGCGGGTACATATTACCTTGAAGTTACAGACATTCTTGGGTGCATAACAATTGACAGTGTTAAACTTACTGAACCGGAGGGAATGGTGCTTACCGGGTCGCAGGTATCTCTTTCACCTGATGCAAGCTATAACATTTCCTGCAATGGAGCCAAAGACGGTTCAATTTCGATCAGTGTATCTGGTGGTTCTGGAAATTACAGCTATTACTGGACCGGCACGGGAGGTTATTCGGCCACAACAAAAGACATCTCAGGCTTGTCTGCGGGAACCTACACATGCACTGTAACTGATGTCAACGGATGTATCCTTACTCCTGTTCCCGAGTTCACACTGACAGAGCCGGCACCTTTGTCCGTCTCAGTCACGACCTCCGTTTCGGTTGATGGTGCATATAATATTAGTTGTTTTGGAGCTACAGGATCAATATCTGTTAACGCGACAGGAGGCAGTGTCGGCAATTACAATTTTAACTGGTCTACAACAGACGGATCAGGTCTTGTTGCAGGACAGCCAAATCAATCATCACTTACTGCCGGATCCTACCATCTCGAAGTAACTGATCTCAATGGATGTATCTCATCAACAGATGTGACTCTTACTCAGCCTCCGGAGCTTGTTTCCTCAATTGTTGCAACCGATATAACCTGCCAGGCGTCCAACTTTGACAATGGTTCACTTGATTTGTCTGTTTCAGGGGGTACGGGTTCATACAGTTATTTATGGTCAAACGGTGCAACGACACAGGATTTATCTGGCCTGACAGAGGGAAGTTATTATGTTACAATTACATATAACAGTGTATGTACTGTATACGATTCAGCGGTTATCAATCTGCCACCACCACTTCAGTATGAAAAAACTCTTAGTGACTATAATGGCTATAACATAAGCTGTAACGGGCAAGCAGACGGATCCCTGGAGGTAAATGTAACCAGTGGTGAAGCTCCCTATACTTATTTATGGTCCGGCCCTGACGGATTTACTGCCACTACGAAAGAGATTACAGGGCTTAAGGCAGGCAGCTATCACATCCTGATAACAGATAACAACTCGTGCACTGCGGAGGAGACATTTTCACTTGCTGAACCGGGGCCTCTTGGTATGGCATTTGATCTGTCATCCAGTACTGCCGGCAACTATAATATCGATTGTTACGGAGATCGCTCAGGATCGATACATGTTCAAACTGAAAACCAGGTAGGCTCTGTGGAATATTTGTGGGATGACGGGATCTTTGGTGATACGAGAACTAACCTTGCTGCCGGAGATTATCGCATTATAATTATTGATAGTAATAATTGCCATGCCAGCTCTGTTGTCACACTCACGGAACCTGATTCAATAACACTTGCCTTTGATATAACGAGCCCGTGGTGCCCTGATAAGCCTGATGGTGAAATAAGACTTAATGTTACCGGAGGTGTAAAAGGGACCGATTATATTTACCATTGGTCAGATGGCTCAACTGATAATTATTTATCGAATATCGCGGGAGGTCTCTACAGAGTTATTGTTGAGGATATGAACGGGTGTATTGCAAAAGATTCTGTACGGGTGAACCCGGTAAACCAGGCCTGCCTGACAATACCTAATGCAATATCCCCAAATGGTGATTTAATTAATGATGTCTGGAATATTGGAATGAAAGATCTGTACCCAAATATGGAAGTCAAGATCTTTAACAGGTGGGGAGAACTGGTATGGAATTCCGAGAAAGGATACCCGAGACCCTGGGATGGTACAAGTAAAGGAGAAAAACTGCCAATAGATTCCTATCATTATATCATAGATTTACATAATGGTGAACGGCCTTTAATTGGAACAATAACAATTGTTAAATAGTAACAAGCAGGATTTGAAAAGAGCAGCTGTCATATTATTATTATTACTTACAGGCATCTTTGTTTTCGGGCAACAGCTGCCAATTTACAGCCAATACCTGTACAATAAATTTCTTATAAATCCGGCTGTTGCAGGAAGTGATGGTTATACGAGCCTTAACCTTACCGCACGAGAGCAATGGGTAGGTTATGCCGGTGCCCCAAGAACATTTTCAGTGAGCTGGCAGACTAGAATGTTAAAAAGAGGGTTTAAAATACGACAGACACGTTCTCACAGGGAGGTATTCAGGCCCCAGACTGACGGACGTGTGGGATTTGGTGGTTATATCTTCAGTGACAGGAATGGATTAATACAGAGAACCGGATTCCAGGCTTCCTATGCCTATCATACATGGATAGAGCGTAGTACACAGCTGTCGTTAGGACTGGCATTCACAGGTTATTATTATAAGATTGACGAGAAACAGATTAACTTCGAGGACCCCAATGAACCCTGGCTTAATAATAACCTGAGAAGAGGTGTATTTGTACCCGATGTGGCTTTTGGCATATATCTTCTTAATGCTAAATATAGTTTTGGATTATCTGCGGATCAGCTATCTGAAGCCTCTGCCAAAATAGGAGGTCCGGGTTATAAAAATTTTACGATGAGCAGGCAGTATTATCTCTTTGGCTCATATGATTTTAGCCAGGGCGCTAATAATATTATTCAGCCTGCTTTCCTTGTTAAGATGTCTGAACAATGGAAACCACAGGCAGATATTGGGCTCACTTATTTTTACAATGATGGTTTCTGGGGAGGCCTTGCATTTCGTACAAGTGGTGCCGTTATAGCCAATATCGGTTTTAAATATCAGAATATTTATTTTGGTTATGCCTTCGACTATACTCTGCAGGAAATTCAGAGGATAACTTACGGAACCCACGAAATAACAGTAGCTGTCAAATTCGGTGACAGTGCCCGCAAGTACAGATGGCTTGACAGGTACTAATGTTCCTCCTTTTAAGTGAAACCATGCAGATTTATTGATTCACAGTATTTTTTGAAGCTATTATTATGGCCAGTAATCAGGCAACTTCAACTACATAAATAAGTGAACTGGTTTTTTCTCTTTTCAGTAAAGCCTTTAAGGCAAAAACGGAAGCTTTAGTCAACCCCTTGAACAAAGGAGCAGAAGAGGCCCTGTGTCTTTCACTCAGTTGTGAAATATAAAATACATCAAGAGGAAGGGCATGCCAGCCAGATAATCGTAACCCGTTTTTCTCACAGAAAAGCCGGAATGACTTCGGATAGAAGTGCCAGAGATGTCTCGGCACATCGTATCCGGCCCAGTACTTTCCATAATATCCGGCATCAAATGAACTACAGTTAGGAAGTGCAATAACGCATTTGCCCTTCGCATTAAGAAGTCGTTTTATTTCGCTGATATAGGCAAAAGGATCGTGAAAATGTTCGAGTACGTGCCAGAGTGTTATGCAATCGAAGGTAGCACCTTGCAAGCCTGATAAGCCTGCAGGGGATATGGCAGATATATTAAAATGTTCTTTTGAATATGCCCTCGCACTATCATTGATCTCAACTCCTTTTACTTCCCATCCCGAATTCATCATGAATGATGCAAAATGTCCTGTACCGCTTCCGATATCAAGCAAGGTCCCCGTCTGCAGGCCGGTGATCTTTCTCACCAGTTTTCTTTTTCTTTTCAGCATTACCCGTCGTACAGCCTGGTAAAGCTTGTTTGTTAACCCCTTTGATATATCACTGTGAGAAATATATTCCTCTGACTCATAATATTTTCCTATAACATTCTCTTCCGGGTAATCCTGTGTGAACATGAAGCCGCATCTTTTACATTCCCGGATCCTGAATTTTTCATTGCTTACGAGATGATCGGTACATTCAAGCTTATCAGAAGTGTTCTCAGATCCGCACAGCGGGCATGTTTCATGGTGGACCATATTATTTTGTTTCCTTTTTTATAACGAATCGCGAGGCGATATATCCCGCCAGCAAAAGAAATAGCAATAAAGAACTGGCAAGGGATATTTTATTCCCTGTATAATATGATGAAGGGTGGAACTCGAATACAACTTCATGATCACCTCCCGGAAGTACCATTCCCCTTAGTACGAAATCGGTACGGAAATAGTTTGCAGCTTTGCCGTCTATCGAACATTCCCAGCCCTCAGGGTAATAGATTTCAGAAAATACAGCAAGTCTTTCCCCGGCAGAGTGATATTTATAACTGAGCCTGTTGGGTTCGTATTTTACAAGGTATATTGTATCTCCTGCACTTGTGGGGTATTCGGATTGTTTTACCTGGCTTTTGAAAGCCTCGTTTACTATTGCAAATTTTGACGGATCAAATATGTTAATAGCAGCCAGTTCCGAATTTGCATCTTTTACAAAATGTACTTTTTCATCAAACCAGGCATTCCCAAGTGCCTTGGGATTGGTAACAGGAGGTGCATCAGGACTATAAATTACATATTTGGCATTTAACATATTAAGAGCATAGGTGCTGTCAAATACAACCTGGAACTGTTTCATAGTCTGTGCCTTAGCGGCAATTCTTTTTATTGCTTCAAAATTCCTGAGAAGTGAAGAATCAATAAGCTCCTGGTATCTCTGCAATTTTGCTCCGTGATAACCACCAATAGAATGAAAGAAGTAAGATGTAGGAGTGTTGTCGTTAAAAGTTGAAACTGACAGGTTGAGAACCCTGAAATCTGATGTGTCTTTAAGTATAAGTGCATCAGCCATTGTAGGTTTAAAACTTTTCTTATAAGATGATTGTATTTCAAACCTGTCTGCATTAAGATATCTTTTGTCTATTGTCCACAAATCAAGAAGTATCAGCACTGTAAGTATGACAATTGATTGTCCCGCTTTTACTTTTCCAAGTGTGTAAGCCAGAATTGTTCCGGAAGCCAAAAGAATAAAAATAAGAGACCGGAAAGCATCATTTTTGAGCAAGGTTTTTCTGTCATCAACCATTGCTGATGTAAGCCAGGCAGGATATCCTCCTTCATAAGGACCTATGAAAGAACCAGCTATTCCTGGTATAAAAATGACAAGGAGAAGGAAACCACCTGTAACTGCAGTGGCTATTTTGATTCCCTTTAATAATTCACTTTTCTTAAGGTTGCCTTTATAAATGTCTCTCAAGGCCAAAAAACCAAGCAAGGGGATACAAAACTCCGCTATAACAAGGATCATTGTAACCGCCCTGAACTTGTTATAGCCCGGGAAATAATTAATAAACAGATCTGAGAAGAACATGAAGTTCTTACCCCATGAAAGCATAACTGAGAGTATTGTGGCTGATACCAGCCACCATTTCTCGGGTCCCTTAACAAGGATAAGCCCTAATACAAACAGAAAAATAACAATAGCACCTACATAATGAGGACCATCAGTACCTGGCTGGGTTCCCCAGTATTCGGTTGTTCTGCTGATTACAGCAGCATTGTTGTTCTTTGTAAGGGCGGCTGCAGTTTCTGAGTTACTGCCAAAAGGGATACTCGACCCTCCCTTGTAGTCCGGGATAAGCATGTTGAATGTCTCGTCTATACCATAGCTCCAAAACGTAATATAATCTTTATCCAGCCCTGAGGTTTTATTGTTGTTATTTGTGACGAGATCAGATTTTCCCCTGATTGAGTATTTCCCGTACTGGTAAGTGGTATACAGGCTGGCAAAATTTATTCCAACAGCAATAATAAACGGGATAATAAGAATAGCAGATGTTTTAAAAAACTTTGCAACCCTGTTTGTTTTTATTGAGTAAACCAGTTCAGTTATACCGAAAACAAGAAGGCATAAAAGGCCGTAATAGGTTATCTGAGGGTGGTTGGCCTGTATCTCAAGGGCCAAAAAGAATGCCGTCATCAATGCCCCTTTAACCGCGTCCTTTTTGTAAGCATAATATATACCGGCAATCATTGTGGGCATATATGCCAGAGCTATGGCCTGAGTGTTGTGACCTGCAGCAAGGACCTGGAAAAAGAAGGAAGACAAACCGTAGGCAATGGCCCCGGTAATTGAAAGCCAGGGATTTAGTCCGAAGATTATTAAGAGTATATAAAACCCGAGCATCGAAAGGAAAAGCACAGATACAGGCATCCTGAACGTACGCAGAAATGAATCGACGTATTTAAAAAGATTGCCGGGGTATTGTGTTGATATAAGGTATCCAGGCATTCCACTGAAAATGGAGGTTGTCCATAAACGATCTTTCCCGTAATCCGCCCTGTAATCACGGATCTCCTTCGAATTTATATTTGAGACAGTGGAGTCATTGGCTTTTAGTACCTTACCTTCCAGTACAGGGTAAAAGTATGCAAAAGAGATCACTATAAAGACTATAACTGCAACGATGTGAGGCAGATATGGCCGAAATTTATTTTTAATTTCCATTACTCAGGTTTTTGTTTTCATTATGGAATATAAGACAAAAATATGCAATTAAGTGCAATATTTCATTGCAGCTGAATTTATACTTCCTGATATTTCTTATTTAAACTGTCTTGCAAATTTATTCATCATCTCCCATACCTTTTAAAGTGTTAAGGTTTCTCCTCAGATTTTTCAGGTTCGACCATTTTAAGATAAATCCTTTTATTGCCTGTAGTTCAACTGGTTCATAGAATTTAAACAGGTAGAGAACAAAGGGGAAACTTACAAAGATCCCTGTTTTTATGAGGAGTCGGGGAATTACGGTAATATTATTCAATAACAATCCGGCAAAGGAAAACACTACTCCTGCTGCCAGCATTATAGAAATTTTACCGGTTTCATAAGGGATGTAATATTCTTTCTGAGAAAAATAATAACATGCAAACCAGTATGCAAACTGCGATAATAGGGTAGCCAGTGCAGCACCGGTTATGTCGAGAACCGGGATCAGAAGAATGTTTAATATCAGGCTCAATATTGTGGAGAAAATAACTATTATGCCAATGATACGGGTTTTTTTGGCAATATGGAGACCATAAACAGTAACCTCTTTCATGTTAACAAAGAAGATCGACAATGACAGAATTGGAATAATCATTACAGCTCCCCAAAAATCCCGTGAGGTAGTAATCAACTTGATAATTTCATAAGAGTAAAGCGACATTCCAATCACTGCTATCATCATAACCCATGAAGTGTAGAGCAGGACTTTTGAATAAAATCTTTTATTATCCGGAGCATCAATCTTCTTAATCATCATGGGTCCCAGGGCCAGTCTTACGGAATCAACAAGGACCAGTTTTAAAACACTAGTAAGTTTAAAGGCAAGGGTGTATAATGCTACCGATTTAAGAAGCGACATTGAGTTCAGAGAGAACCTGTCAATTGCGGCAAACAGAGCAGCTGATACGTTTGCGATCAGGAGAGGGAACCCGTATGCACTCATTTCGCTGAAAATGGTACGGTTGAAAAAAACACGTATGTTCCTTATCGCATAACCTGACAGAGCCAGTACAGTAAGAGCATTGCCCGTGAGCTGTGCCAGGTAGATCCCCTTCAGGCCCATACCTTTTGAAATTATAAAATACAAGGTGAGCGAAAGAACAGTAATAAGCTTAAAAAGATTTGTTATTGTATAGAGTACTGATCTCGACTGTAACCGCATAAGAGTATTTATAATGTTGTTTACAGCCTGCAGCCCCGATGCCACTATTACCAGTACTATGACATCCGACCAGTTCGTGGTTGAAAAAACAAGTGCTGAGAGTTTCCCTGAAAGAGGAACAAGAGCCAGACAGAAAATCAGGGATATAATTAACTGGGTTGTGAGGGCCATGAAAAAAATTCCCTTCTGATTATCTCTGTGGTCTTTGTCCCAAAACCATCTTGTCAGGCTCTGTGGCAACCCGGATGCAAGCAGGGCTGTCAGCACAAGCCCCATAATCTCAAGAATGCCGAGTACTCCGAACTGATCGGTGGTGAAGAACCTGGGATCGGTATATAATGGAATCAGAATAAGCCCGACTATCTTAACTGCAATATTGCCCAGACCGTAAACTACTGTGTCCTTGACCGATATTTTTATTGATTTAAGCATCTCAGATAATCTGGCATTCTCAGTTAATTTATTTTACCCGAGATAATTATTGTATTAAAATAATAAAAAGGATAGGATATTTTTAGTCCGGCTGCCTGTCTGAACTTTCGTAGAATTAATTCGTATGTTGTCAGCCTCTCCAGGTTTGAGTATGTAATCTGTTCGGGATTATATCCTGCAGATACCAGAATCTTGGAGATAGTATAGGGAGTAAACCAGAAACGGTGATCAGAATTTATTATTTCCGTATATTTTTTCATATTCATATACTGTCGCTTATTATAGATGTTCGGTACCGTAATAATAAACCTGTCAATATAATCACCAAACCTGCTTTTAAAAGTCTTCAGGAACATTACAGGGTCATCAAGGTGCTCTATTATTTCTCCGAAAACTACATAATCCCAAGTTTCATCTGTTATTGCAGGGAAGTCATCTGTAAGGACATTTCCACAAAAAACATTGGAATAACCCAGTTCATTCTTCAGATAATCAATACTTTCTTGATCAATATCTATACCCGCACATTTTATTGAATTGTCGGTAATAAGTTTATGTAACCAGATGTTATTTTTAATTTTTTCATTAATCACAGAAATATGGTCTGAACATCCGATATGGATGACACTTCTGTTATTTATGATTTGTGTTATTGCCGATTCTCTTGAAATAACAGGATGTCTTTTTTTTTCGATATTGACAGCCAGTGTAGTCTGGAATAATTCCCCTTTAAGATATCTTAGAACTTCCTGGTTGAGTTTCATAGCTTATGATTCTGTTGAGAATGCTAAGATACTATTTAGCTTTGTTATAAAATCGAGGTAATTGGAGGTAGCATTAAATTTATTTTCCCAGTTTTTCAGTGCATTGTTCCTGTATACCTCCATTTCATTATCTGCCAAATTAATAAAATATTCAATTTTATCAGCCAGCTCACTTGTTGAGAAATTGACCGGAAGGAGCTGTCCCGTACCTTTTGAAACCACTTCCTTTACTCCACCTACATCAGTCGCAATAACTGGTATACCAAACGATTGTGCTTCCATTATGCTTACCGGAATTCCTTCAGTAGAGCTGGTGTTTATAAATAAGTTAATGCTGTTATTGCTGTAATACTCCAATAGTTCATTGTTTGGGAACTGTCCCATAAAAGTATAAGAAATGTCCGGCTTCTCCCCGAGTTTCTCCCTGGCCAGTAATTCCATGTCTTCCCTCAGGATGCCATCACCGAAATGTACCCAGTGTATCTTTTTCCCGGGACCGATCTTTTCAAGGGCATTAATTATAAGGTCGATTCTTTTCAAAGCAAGAATATTGGAACATGATACTATGTTGAATATCTCCGGCCGGGGATCAGGGTTATTCGGTAATGGTACGTTTCTGTTTACACCAAGACGTGATAAAATATATCCTGATTTATTTGTGCCGGTCTTATCAATGAAATATTGTTTACCATGTTCAGAAATAAAAAATATTGCATTAAGAGATGTGGAAACCAGGCTGAAAAGAGGCAGGTAAGCAAGCCTGTTTTTTTCTTCATAAAGATCACTGCCATGGGCCCTTGAAATCTTAATGCAATTGTCACAATGTAGCATTGCGATTGCATGAGCACTGGTTTTAAGCCAGTAAGAATAGAAAACTATCTGCCCGTGAGTGTTGTCTGCCCGGATTCTTTTTTTTAGAAAATCCTTTAGCTGAAGTGCTTTTATGATTTTCTTTACCAGGAGAAATTTCTTTTTTAAGGCTAATCCGGCTGACATGCTTTTTCTGAAGGACAGCTCATCGGAATAAGTTTTCAGGAAAATGGATAAGTTATTGAGGAGCAGAAATGGTAATCTGACATAACCTCTGAATCCTGTGGTGGTGTTATATCTTATTACTGCATAATTCCCCGGTGTATCCCGGGTCTTTTCATGTAGTATATCCTGTGCTATTATAATTATTTTATCGAAACCGGCAGTTATTACAGGCAATTCCGTTTCAAGGAATGGTTCCCCTGTACCAAAAGGGTATTGAGATGTTAATAACACAAGTGTTCTCATAATACTTTATCAACTTACCTTCTTCGGGTTTTAAGTTTCAATATTCCTGTATAGCAAAGCAAATCTGTCTCTTATAGTTTTTGTGTTATATTCTTTCCGTATAGCTTTTAATCCGTTTTGCCCCATTTCAGATCGGAGATCGTCATTGTTTAGCATGGTTTTAAGAGCGTCTTTGAACTCGCTCATATTGCTGAATACAAGGCCGCATTTATGTCTTGTGATAAGATCCTTCTGTGGCTTACAGTCTGACACTACCAATGGTTTACCTCCCAGCATGTATTCATAAATTTTATTTGCCACACCAGACTCATGCTGGGGATTTTTATGGAAAGGGGCAATACATATATCGCAAATATCAAGATAGGAAGGAAGATCTGAAGAATTGATCCAGGGGATATAATAAATTCTTCCTGCAATAGGCTCATTTCCAAGCATTTTAAAAAACCTTGACTGGTCTTTTTTATCGATCGGTCCTATTACAAGGAAATTGATTTCCTGGTTTTCTTTTACAAGATCGGTAAAGACAGATAATGCATCAAAGATGCCTCTCCGTTCTGCAACAACCCCGTAATAAAACATAACAGGAAAAGTATTTTCAAAAAAAGGACCCGGTTTTTCATGCTTTTTAACCTCTGCCGACGCAAGATCGGGAACGTTAGGTATTACCTCGAAAACCTCCCTGCGAAGAAACTTGTATTTCTTAAGCAGTGAATCCCTGAAATCATTGCTCAGTACAATGATCCTGGTGGCATAAGAAAGATATTCTTTTTCCTTTTCCTTCCATTTTGACGGTCGTGCTATCCTGCTTCTGAAAAAACCTTTTGTCCAGTTATAGGTCGCAACAGTGTATGGATAATTCTCATGCAGGTCAAGTATAAATGGAATTTTTTCCCCGGATTTTTCTATCGCCCGATAGACTGCCCTTGACATATAAAGGTCGTGTGTATGTATTATGTCAGGGTTGTTTTGTTTAATAAATTTTCTTATATGATATGTCCAGAGCCATTCATAAACAGGTACCGAGTTAAGTGCAAAGAAAAGTATATCCTTAAGCTTTCCGGGTATATTGATCCTTATAATCTTTATTCCATTGGCGGGGTCATTATAGTCTTTTCCAAAACCGAAACATAAAACTGTCACATCAAAGCCACTCTCCCTGAGCATGGTAACTTCCCTGACTACCCTTACGTCGTTATTGTACTCATTATCAACTATTACACCGCAATTCATAATGTTATCCGGATAGAGCAATAAAAAATCAAACCGTTTAAAGGTAGGAAAATTTTAAAGTGTATGCTCTTATAAGGGGAACTTAAAAAGAAAGCAGAGAAGCAAGCTTTTCTGACAGGGCCCTCCTGCTGAAAACGACAGGTGAGGTTTTGCTGGCAGCGTATGATTTGTTGCTGATATCCTCAAGAAACCGGGAAAGTCCGTCTGAATCAGAATATCCGAAAGTTTTTCCTCTCGCACTTTCCCTTAGTATTAAAGAAGCATCACCATCAACAGGTCCGATACAAATAATGGGTTTTCCACAAGCGATATATTCAAAGAGTTTTCCTGTTATTATACTCCTGTTGCTTTTATGATCGGGAATAATAAGTAGAAGAATATCTGATTCCATCATATGTTTTATTACTGCCTGGTGATCTACATATGGCATGAAGGATGTTATATTCCCCGGAAGGGTTTTTTTTATGAGATCAGTCTGTTTAGGGGATACGGTCCCGATAAAACGTATCTTTAGCTTTTTACCCTTTGAAACGAAACCGGCTGCGGCATCAAGGAATGATTGAACAGGATAGGCATCCGAAAGGGTGCCTGTATAAGAAACAGTAAATTCACTGCATGGAGAAAATTTCACATTCTTAAAGTCGGATTCGTCATAGCCGTTTGTTACAACATAAGTTTTCTTTTCTATATCTCCGGCCCTTGTGCAAAAACTTTCTTTAAGAGATTCTCCCACGGTTATTATCCTGTCTGCGCGGAGCAGAGTCTTTTTCTCATATCCCGAATCAATAGCCCTGGCAATGGCGGTATGATAAAACTGCGAGTAGTAATAGATATCTGTCCAGGGGTCACGGAGATCTGCTATCCATTTTACATGAGGATATTTCTTTTTTAATTTCAGACCGATCAACTGCGTTGAGTGTGGAGGACTTGTGGTTATGACATGTTTTATGTCTTCCTTTTCTATTATACTGCAAGCTTTTCTGAAAGCATACCTGTTCCATCCCTTCCTGGGGTCGGGGATAAAAAAATTACCCCTGATAAACCTGAGTATTTTGTTTTTAAGAGAGTTTTCGGAGCTGTTGGCAAATCCTGCAGCAGGTATACGTGAACGGTCCTTTTTGTAGATGCTGAAATAATCTGTTGCATGAGTAGTGATAACTCTCAAAGATCCGGGTATGTCACTTAAAAGTGAATTATCTGTAACAGGGTAGGCAGCATATTCGGGATCAACGGTAAGTATGAAAGGTTCCCATCCGAAATCGGGCAGGTACCTGGCAAATTTGAGCCAGCGTTGTACCCCTGCCCCTCCGCTTGGAGGCCAATAGTAGGTTATTATCAGAACCTTCTTCATCTTAAAGCATCTTCAGGAGGCTTTGGATTGAGACCTTTTCTTGTATTATGTTTTTAAGTTGCCCGATATTAACTCTTTCCTGCTCCATGGAATCGCGGTACCTTATTGTTACTGTATTATCATCAACTGTCTGATGATCTATTGTTATACAGTAAGGGGTTCCAATAGCATCCTGCCTTCTGTAGCGTCTCCCGATTGAATCCTTGTCATCGTACTGACAGTTAAAATCAAACCTGAGATCATTGACGATATTTTGAGCTATTTCCGGAAGGCCGTCTTTTTTGACAAGCGGCATAACTGCCAGTTTAACAGGAGCCAGGAATGAAGGAAGTTTAAGCACTACACGGGTATCCGTTGTCCCGTCATCCTTCTTCAATTCTTCTTCCGTAAACGCAGCAGAAATAACCTGAAGGAACATCCTGTCGACACCTATTGATGTTTCAATAACAAAAGGGACATAAGATTCTCCCTTGTCAGGATCAAAATACTGGATCTTTTTTCCGCTAAATTTCTGATGCTGGCTCAGATCATAATCAGTTCTTGAGTGT
The DNA here is from genome assembly GCA_046706305.1 of Bacteroidales bacterium. Lineage (GTDB taxonomy): Bacteria > Bacteroidota > Bacteroidia > Bacteroidales > VadinHA17 > LD21. The sequence goes on along the minus strand of JBJKPQ010000181.1, from coordinate 8,003 downwards.
ATCCCTTCAACTTCCTTGAAGCCGAAGGGGAACCTGTACTCAATATCGGATGCTGCATTTGCATAGTGCGCAAGCTTAATATGATCGTGGAAACGATAATTCTCTTCTCCAAACCCAAGTGCAAGGTGCCATTTCATCCTTGTCTCTTTCCATTTTGCAAACCATTCAAGTTCTGTCCCAGGTTGTACAAAGTACTGCATCTCCATCTGTTCAAACTCCCTCATCCTGAAGATAAATTGCCTGGCAACAATTTCATTGCGGAATGCTTTGCCAATCTGGGCAATACCGAAGGGCAGTTTCATCCTGCCTGTCTTCTGTACATTAAGGAAATTAACAAAAATACCCTGTGCGGTTTCAGGTCGAAGGTATATTTTATTAGCACCTTCGGCAGTAGATCCCATCTCAGTTGAAAACATAAGGTTAAACTGCCTTACATCTGTCCAGTTCCGTGTTCCTGAGATAGGACAGACAATCTCATTGTCGACAATGATCTGTTTCAGCTCAGCCAGGTCCATATCATTCATGGCTTTGGAGAACCTTTCATTAAGTCTGTCTATCTTTGATTGTGTATCCAGAACACGCTGGTTTGTTTCCCTGAATTTTCCCTCGTCAAAGGCATCACCAAACCTTTTGGCGGCTTTCTCCACCTCCTTTGATATCTTGTCTTCAAGCTTTGCCAGGTGATCTTCAATAAGAACATCAGCCCTGTACCTTTTTTTTGAATCCCTGTTATCTATAAGAGGATCGTTGAAAGCATCCACATGGCCCGATGCTTTCCATGTAGTGGGATGCATGAATATGGCAGAATCGAGACCGACTATGTTATCATTAAGAAGGACCATACTGTCCCACCAGTATTTCTTTATATTATTTTTTAATTCCACCCCATACTGTCCGTAATCATAAACAGCACTTAACCCGTCATAAATCTCACTTGAGGGAAACACATAACCATATTCTTTGCAATGTGCAACCAATTTTTTAAATATATCTTCCTGGGCCATTTTACTTTTAAATTAATCTTTTGCGGAAGGCAAAAGTAATTTAAAATCTTTTGTTTTACAATTTTTAGAGTATTGGTACAGGGAGCATTATATAATTACATAATGTGGTGATCATAATCCTGTCAGGGCTGCCATGGATTTTGTATATTTGGCAGTTATTTTTGTTCCCTGAGGGAAACACAAGCTTTACCAGCGGGGAGGAGAGTAATGATATTTTAATATTTTAACAGGTGAAGTATTATTACATGCTGGTAAATTACCTTTAGAACGGATATAATTTTCAAATGAAAAGAAGAACTGATTTCCTTGTTATCGGATCAGGAATAGCAGGTCTTACCTTTGCTCTGAAAGCTGCAAAATTTGGCAAGGTCACAATAATTACCAAGGCAGTTATCGATGACTCAAATACAAGGTATGCACAGGGTGGTATTGCTGCTGTTTTCAGGGAACCTGATAATTTTGAGAAGCATATTAAAGATACCTTGATAGCCGGAGGCGGCCTGTGCAATGAAGATGTTGTAAGAAGTGTTGTAGAGGAAGCCCCTGAGAGGATAAAAGACCTTATAAACATGGGCGTTCCCTTCGACAAAAATGAAGACGGAACGTATGACCTGGCACGGGAAGGCGGACATACAGAGCATCGCATTCTTCATCATAAAGACATAACAGGAGAAGCTATTGAAAAGACACTTATAGACCAGGTCAGGCAGGAGCCCTCGGTTGAGATACTTGAACATCATTTTGCAATTGATATACTTACCCAGCATCACCTGGGCGAAATAGTTAAGAAGAATTACCCGGGCATAAGATGTTATGGAGCATACGTAGCGAATCTTAAAAAACAGGAAGTTATTACATACCTTGCCAGGGTTACTGTAATAGCAACCGGAGGTATGGGCAATGTTTACATGACAACAACCAATCCTGATGTTGCTACAGGCGACGGTGTAGCCATGGTATACAGGGCCAAGGGGGTAATAGAGAACATGGAATTTGTACAGTTTCATCCCACCTCTCTCTGGGATCCCAACACCAGGCCATCATTCCTGATAACAGAAGCTTTACGCGGTTATGGCGCTGTTCTGAAAAACATGACAGGGGAACAGTTCATGAGCCGGTATGATAACAGGGGATCACTGGCTCCACGTGATATTGTTGCCAGGGCAATAGATAATGAGATGAAAATATGGGGTGATGATCATGTCTGGCTCGATTGTACACATCTCGACAAGGAAGGGCTTATCGACCATTTTCCCAATATATATGAGCATTGCAGGGAGAAAGGCATCGACATAACGAAAGATATGATACCTGTTGTACCTGCAGCACATTACTCCTGCGGAGGTGTTAAGGTGGATATTAACGGGCAGAGTAGTATTGATCGTCTTTATGCATTGGGTGAAGTGTCGTCGACCGGACTTCACGGGGCTAACAGGCTGGCATCAAATTCGCTGATTGAAGCAGCGGTATATTCACACAGGGCGGCTATTCATGCGGGCCGGAGGTTACAGGAATTATTATTTGAAGAGAGAGTGCCTGACTGGGATTATAAGGGGACAACCCATCTTGAGGAAATGGTACTTGTTACCCAGAATTACAGGGAGGTGCAGATGATTATGAGTAACTATGTGGGAATAGTGAGATCAGATCTTCGTCTGGAGAGGGCCCTGGTTCGACTGGAAATAATTTATAAGGAAAATGAAAGCTTATATAAAAGGTCACTTGTTTCGAAAAAGATCGTTGAACTGAGGAATCTTATTAATGTCGGATATATAATTATTAAAATGGCGGCTAACAGAAATGAAAGTGTCGGCCTGCATTATTCAATTGACCATCCCAAAAGAGGGGTTTCTGAATTCTGATAAATACACTGATTATGAGGCATCTTGAATCGTCTTTTACAGGCAAAAATAACTTCTGGAGATATGTGGTTATGTTTGTCACCGTTTTTCTTGTATCCAACACTATAGGTGCTATACCCCTGCTTATAGTAATAGCTGTCAGGTCAGTTTCCGACCCGGCAATTATGACACAACTGGCAGCTCATCCTAATGACCTTGGCATTCTCGGCCTTGATAAAAATGTGTCGCTGATACTTATGATCTTCCCCTTTATAACATCCCTTATTGCCTTTATCCTTTTAGTCAAACCTTTGAATGGCAGGAAAATCAGGACTATTATAAATGGTACCCGGGTTATAAGATGGAATCATTTTTTTATTTCAGGACTGGTCTGGCTGGTACTTTCAATGATATACCTCTTTGTATACCTTAAAGCCGATCCGGCGAATTTTGTACTTAACAATACTACCTTTACCCTGGCAATTCTTACTTTGGTATCTCTTGTTTTTATACCCTTTCAGGCAGCTTTCGAAGAGGTGCTTTTCCGGGGCTACCTGATGCAGGGATTTGCCGTGATGTTAAAGAACAGATGGTTCCCTCTGCTTATGACTTCAATAATGTTTGGACTGATGCATGCCCTAAACCCTGAAGTAAAGGATTACGGGTTTCTTGCAATGATGCCGCAATATGTCGTGTTCGGGCTCATATTTGGGATTACTACTATTCTTGATGATGGTATAGAAGCATCAATGGGAGCTCATGCGGCAAACAATATCTTCCTCTGTGTGATGGTTACCAACAGGTCCTCTGCTCTTCAGACGGATGCTCTTTTTACACAGTTGAACATGGCTCCATGGCTTGAACTGGCTGGACTGACATTGAGCGGGGTCCTTTTTGTTTTCATACTCTCGAAAATATTCAAATGGGGAAGATTCTCCATTATATTTGAAAAAATCCGTATCTGACAGCAAGTTTTCCGATTTCCGGCTGTCTAATAGAAAATATATTTTGTTTTTACTATTGCCGGGAGAATTGGGTAATTACGGGAGCTATACAAATGATTCAAACCTGATAGAAGGTATTATTGCCGGATCTGAGGATGCATACAGGTATCTTATTACCAAATACCAGCAGATTGTATTCAGAACAGTTATGGGTTTTATTCATTCGGAGCCCGACGCCGAGGATATAACACAGGAAGTCTTTATAGAAGTGTTCCGGTCTGTTGGTAAGTTCCGCAGGGAATCAGGGCTGTCAACCTGGATTTACAGGATCGCAGTTAATAAATCAATTAATTTTCACAGGGCCGGCAGAAGAAGAAAAATTGTTTCATTTCTTGACCTTAATGCCGTTGAATTGTCAGGGATGAAGCATGAGCCAGTAGCCCCTGATGAAATGAACCCCGGTTCTGATATGGACAGGTCGGAACATGCAGCTGAAATACAAAAGGCGCTCGACAGTCTACCTTATAACCAGCGTACAGCTTTTATTCTGAGCAAATACGATGATCTTTCATACCAGGAAATCGCCTCTGTGATGAAAACTTCCGTGCCCTCAGTGGAATCCCTGCTATTCAGGGCAAGGCGCAATCTTCAGAAGAAACTTTATTCATATTTCAAAAAAAATTTCTGATCGAGCGCAAGTTTTTTAAAGGATGGTTGTCTAAATCAAAAAGCAAACATTATGAACTGCAGGAATTACAGAACAGACATTTTATTATATGCAGGAGGTGAGCTCGACCGGGAAAAAAGTCAGGCTCTTGAAATGCATATGAAAGAATGCGGAGAATGCAGGGCATTCATGAATTACGTTGAGGAATCCTTTAATCTTATTCAATTGGAAAGGAATGCCGAGCCTAATCCGTTCCTGGCTACCAGGATACTGAATGAAATGGAAAAAAGAAGTCAGCCTGTACCTTCGGTCAAAAGATGGATTCCTGCTTTTGCATTTGTAATTCTGCTCATTGCAGCTGTTATTGGCGGCATTAACCTGGGGAAACTTTATTCACAGACTATCTTTTCAAATTCAAATAAATTACAGGAGGAGATGAGTTATTTCGATGATCTTGAGCAGGAACAGATTGAGACTTTTTTCATGACATCAAATGAAACAGGCAATGAATAAGACCAGGTTACTAATATGGATAATAATAATTCTTGTCGCGGTGAATGTGGCAGCAATTATATCAGGAATCGTATTCACTTCCGAAAGGAAGGATGAACTGCCGGTCAGGACAGATATCCCTTATAACCGCAGGGCCGATGTGTTCAGGGGGCAGCTTGGACTTAACGACTCCCAGAAAGAAAAGTTCATGGTATATAACAGGGAATTTAATACCAGGGCGAGAGCTATAACAGCTAAGATGAATTCATTAAGATATCATATGGTGGAGGAAATGGCCGCTCCCCATCCAGACATGGCGAAGATAGATTCGATTTGTGTGGGTATAGGTATGCTTCATACTGATCTTAAGAGGGCAACAGTAGACTATTATATGAAAATGAAAAGTGCCTGTACTCGCGAACAGCAACTTGAGCTTAACAGGTTCTTTGAAAGAATAATTAATGCCGATAATGGCGAAGTAATGATTCCCGGACGTGGCCGGCCCGGAAGAGGCCCCGGTATGGGCCGTGGGCGTCAGAACCAAAATAAATCTATGTTCAACTAAAATAAATGACAGATTCATGAAAAGTAAAGTAAAAACAATGGGATTATTGCTTGGCATAGTGCTGGCAGGATCTCTGATGGTGCAGGGACAGAACGCTGACGTTCAGCCTTTCTACGGGCACAGGGCCTTCAACAGGATACCCGACCTTACGGAAAAACAGAAGACAGAACTTAATACTCTTGCCCAGGAACACCGGGTTAAGATGGACACTCTCAGAGCTCAGATGAACCGTACAACAGATATTCAAAAAAGAGGTGACATCGCGCGTGATATTCAAATCGAAAGGGATACTCACAGAAAAGATGTTCTGGACCTACTTACCGATAAGCAAAAAGAGGCATTTAATGCTCCCGGCGGATGGATGAGAGGACCATTTTATGGTCAGTACGGGCGAAGAGGTAACGGACGCGGACCTGGAAGTGATATGAGACCCGGAAGAGGAACTGGACCGGGTAACGGGTACGGAATGCACAGACGTGGAAAAGGCATGGGCCCCGGGATGAATCACAACAATTGCCCTGTATGGCAGCAACAGGGTCGTGGAACATGGCAGTAAAGGGACGTAAGTGAAAATTTAAAGGGAAGGCTAGATTTCCGGGGTGGATTCATATGCTATAGACAGATGTCATATCTTCACTCCGGAAATCTCCCCATTTATTCTTTATCTCATTTATTATTTCCTTAATTATGCCGGTATCAGTCTCAGTAAGAAGCCTTAAACGCATCTCCTTAAAATGCGGAATGCCTTTAAAGTAATTTGCAAAATGCCGCCTCATCTCAAATACTGATCTTTTACCATCTTTAAACTTAAGCGATTGTTCAAAATGATAAAGAGCAATATCTGCCTTTTCTCTCACTGTAGGTTCAGGTAAAACCTCTCCGGTACTCAGGTAATGCTTTATGTCCCTGAATATCCATGGTCTTCCGACAGATGCACGTCCAATCATTATTCCATCGACTCCATATTGTCTGAACATATCTTTAGCTTTCACAGGACTGCTTATATCACCATTGCCTATAACCGGTATTCTCATCCTTGGATTATCTTTCACTCTGCCTATGAGAGTCCAGTCGGCATTACCCTTATATAACTGGGCCCTGGTACGACCATGTATTGTTAGAGCCTGTATACCTGCATCCTGCAGCTTCTCAGCTATTTCAACGATGTTTTTGTTTTCATCGTCCCAGCCCAGCCTGGTCTTGACTGTAACAGGAAGCCTGACAGCCTTAACAATAGGTTCAGTCATTTCGATCATTAAGGGGATATTTCTCAGCATGCCGGCACCAGCACCCCTGTTGGCTATTTTCTTTACAGGACAACCAAAGTTGATGTCTATAATCTCAGGCCCGGCTTCTTCTGCTATAACAGCTGCTTCTACCATTGCAGGTATGAGGTGACCATACAACTGAATGCCTATCGGACGTTCATAGTCAAAAATATCGAGCTTCTTTACACTTTTCTCCCCATCCCTTATCAGACCGTCGGATGAAATGAACTCAGTGTACATTACATCAGCACCAAGCTTTTTGCATACCATCCTGAACGAAGGATCAGTAATATCTTCCATCGGTGCCAGGAACAAAGGGTAGTCGCCAAGTGTTATATTACCAATAGTCAATAATTTATGATTTAAATAGCTAAAATACTAACTTTAACCTTCACTAATACAGGTTAAATTAAGACTGCAAAATTAATAAAATGGTCGGGAACTTACGCAAACTGAATTTAAACCAATTCTCTCCGTTTATACAGTTAATAATTGCACTGGCTGTCGTAATCGGGATAGGATTTATCCTTATGGTACTATTGTTAATCCCCGGATTTATAATTTTTCATGCTGATCTTTCAGGTTTTGTCTCATTATCAGGTTCATCGACAGGAGAAGATTTGGCCTTTCTAAGATATATGCTGATAGTGCAGGACATAGCTCTCTTCATAATACCTGCTCTCATAATAATGGTCTTTATGCGCCGCGAAAATCAGCCGGGGATACCGAGTCTTCAAGTCCCGCAAGCAGGAGATATCGTACTGGTTATAGTACTCGCCTTTTTCCTTATTCCCATAACGGATTTTACCGGCAGGCTTAATGCAGGACTGCATCTTCCGCAATGGATGTCGGGTCTGGAACAGAAAATGATAAGTATGGAGGATGATGCAGACGGGATGATTGATCGCCTTATAGTATCGGATAATATACGCACTCTAGCAATGAATCTGGTTATGATAGCTTTGCTGCCTGCAATTGGTGAAGAATTTATTTTCAGGGGTGTTTTTCAGAAAATACTTCAACGTCTTTTTCATTCCGGAAATGGTGCCGTATGGGTAACTGCTATAATATTCAGTGCAATTCACTTTCAGTTTCTTGGTTTTATTCCAAGACTGATCCTTGGGATGGCATTCGGGTACCTGTTTTTGTGGAGCGGAAACCTATGGTTGTCGGTTCTCGCACATTTTGTTAATAATGCTATACCCGTTGTAGGTATGTATCT
>JBJKPQ010000180.1:0-9821 GCA_046706305.1 Bacteroidales bacterium | reverse complement strand
GAATTTGATCCTACTTATCCCTTAAATTAATTTCCTATGATCAGATACTTACAAATAATCCTGTTTCTGACCCTTTCAGGAATCCTGACGCCGGAACTGTCGGCCCAATATAAACTGCCATTCGGGGATATAAAAACAGAAGATCTTTCGAACAAACCGTATAAACCTGATCCGGGTGCAGATGCTGTTGTTCTCTCCGATATTGGCATTGCCACACTGAACTACAGGGATGGATTTTATGTTCAGCTCGAAAGAGATGTCAGGATCAGGATAATAAACAGCAACGGGTATGATCGTGCCGACATCGAAATACCATATACAACAGACGACAGGATCTATTTTTACAGGGCTTCAACCTTCAACCTGAACAATGGAGAAAAAATTGAAACCAAAATTGGGAAAAAAAGCTTCTTCACAGAGAATGCAGGGCTTAGTGAAAAAAAGCTGAAATTCAATTTTCCTGATGTTAACGAAGGCTCTGTAATTGAATATTCTTATATAATTGAGTTCCGGGGAAATGCGTTATACTCCCTGATCCCCTGGGAATTCCAGTCTGATATTCCTGTTTTGGAAAGTTCTCTTACTTTTTCCTATCCCGAACCGTGTGTTTACAAACAGATAATTTCAGGCGACGCTTTATTTGTGAGGACGAACCGTTCTGTTTCCAAACAGGTCTTCCTTGGGGACCGCATAAATGTTATAACTTCCAGCTGGTTTGCCCGGGATGTTCCTGCTTTTGTTGATGAGCCATATATTAAAAGCAGGCAGGCTAATCTTACAAAACTGACCTTTGAGCTGGCCAGTTTAAATTTCCCCGGCAGAGCGGTTCATGAAGTAACTCCCACATATGAAGACCTGACAGCGAAACTGATGTTTCGCGATGATTTTGGCAAAGTCATTAATACTGATCTCACCGATTTCACAGCAAAAATTATTGCAGGGCTGAACGGTAACCTTTCAAAACTGAAAAAAATATACGATTATGTTTCTCATAATATTTTATGGAATGGAATAGATGATTTTACTGCATCGGGCACCCTTAAAAGTCTTCTTAGAACAAAAAAGGGCAATTCAGCCGATATAAATATGCTTTTGATCGCAATGCTTCGCTCTGCCGGTATAAAGGCCGATCCTGTTATTCTATGTACCAGATCAAATGGGGATCTTAGCATGTTTTCCGCCATGATAAGGCAGTTTAACTACCTCGTTGCATATGTTGAGATAAATGATAAGTATTACCTCGTAGATGCTACTGATCCACTCAGACCATTTGACTGCCTGCCTTTCAGCTGTATGAATGATGCGGGGTGGCTAGTAAGGGAAAATGGATCGAAATTCGTAAATCTCAGGAATAACGAAAAATATTTCACATCAAGGAATGTAGAACTGAAACTTGATGAGCAGGGTCATCTCAACGGGAAAATAAAGACCACATTTTCAGGATATACAGCTTATGATATACGTAAGCTTATAAGGATGATCAGTGCAGAGGGATATGAGGACATGACTAAATCACTTCTCAGCAGTATGGATATTTCAGGTTTTAAGCTAATGAATGAAAATGATCCATATTCGGAGCTGACATCGGAAACAGTCATGGATGTAAGCAATGAACTGCAGGTAGCGGGTGACAGAATGATTATTAATCCTTATCTGACAGTTTTATCTGAAAGTGATCCTTTCAGGGACCCTGAAAGGTTGTATCCGGTTGATTTCGGATGCCCTTATGAGAAAGAATACACACTCAGGCTGCTGATTCCCGGTGACTATGCCGTGATTTCAAAACCGGAGGATATCTCATTTTCAGAAGGCAGGGATAATATGAATTTTGATTTTAAATGCTCTGTTAACGGCAATGAAGTAATAGTAAAAAGTACTTTTAAAATAAACCAGCCACTATATGCAGTGTCTGAATATGACGAGTTAAGGAATTTTTATTCACGTCTGCTCAGGAAACAGTCTGAATTATTAATCCTGAAGAAAAACCTTTCCAATCAATAAGTTCTGTCATGAAGAAATTAATTGTATCATCCATCCTGATATTACTCTTTCCTTATGTCTATTCACAGATGTATCCTTTCGATTCAATACCGGACAGCCTTAAGCGAAGGGCAGATGCCGTGATCAGGACCGAACAGTGCCTGTTGGAATTGAAAACTTCGGGAGGTGCTGTGGAGAAATACAGGCGGGCAATTACTTTGTTAAATGACAACTCAAGGTCTTACAGATTCCTTACAGTACATTACGACAAGGATACAAGGATAAACTATCTCAGGGGAACTATATATGATGAAAAGGGCAAAATAATCAAAACACTGGGTATGATAAATTCCTACGATATGAGTGCTATCCCTGGTGGTACTTTTTACTCTGACGACAGGATGAAGGTACTTTATTTCCCCCTGTACAGATATCCATATACAATAGAGTATGAGTATGAGATCAGTCATTCAGACATTTTAGGCCTTCCGACTTGGGAATTCCAGTCATCACCGGAAGTGTCTGTGGAAAGTTCCGGAATACAGTTTGTTGTTCCTAAAAGTATCAACCTTAGACACTTTGAGACGAACCTGGAGCATGAGGTTGATTCTGTTTCAACCGGGGATGAAACTATATATACCTGGCAGGAACAAAATATGCCGGCAAAGCCGGTAAGAAACTATATTGTAGAAACAGATTACTCATTTCCTGTATTAAATACAGCCCTGCTCGACTTTAAGTATAATGGTATGAAAGGATCAATGGCCTCGTGGCAAAAACTGGGGGAATGGTTTTATGATCTCAACAAAGGCAGAGATGTGCTTCCTGATGATGAGGTAAAAAGAATAAGGGACCTGATTGCCGGTACCGTTAACAGGAGGGACCAGGCAAAAAAAATATATGAATATATGCAGGCCCGAACACGGTATGTGTCTATTCAGATAGGCATAGGAGGGTTTCAGCCTGCAGATGCAATGACGGTTTCAAAAAACGGGTACGGTGATTGCAAGGCTCTTGTAAATTACACACAGGCACTTCTTAAAGCAGCAAATATTAAATCATATTACACACTTGTGCAAAGTAGTGGTCAGGATGATATCAATACATCGTTCGTAGATGATTATTTTAATCACATAATCTTATGTGTCCCGATGGAGAAAGATACAGTATGGCTGGAATGTACAAATCAGCAGATTCCGTTTAATTATCTTGCGGCATCCACGCGGAACCGTCATGTTCTCATGTTAACTCCTGAAGGAGGGAAGCTTGTTAAAACACCTGCATTTACAGAAAATGAGAACAGGATTGACCGAACCGGATCGTTTGACCTTTATGTACAGGGCAATTCTTCGGGTAAGCTGACATCAAAATATTCCGGTTATTATTTTGGCGCTGCCTTTTCAAAATTTGAGATGCAATCGGAGGATGAGATGAAAAGGTACCTGGCTTCAAATCTCAGGTATGAAGATGTAAGTGTGAGCTCAGTTTCGTATGAAGAATCAAAATCCGAAACACCTTTTTCTAAACTAAAGTACGAAATAAGCGTGAACAGTTTTGCTAAAATGGCCGGTGATGAATTGTATTTTAACCCGTCTCTTGACAGGGGGAAATTTATTATTGACTACCCGTCGGCACTTACTGTTAGTGAATTTCAAGTATCAAATGATTCCATTGTCTATGTTTTGCCACTCGGCTATGAAGTAGAGTACCTGCCAAAGGAGGTGGCAATTAAGAATGAATTCGGAGAATTCAGATACAGTCTGGAAGCAGAAGGTGACAGGATCATTTATGTAAGATTCACAGATTTGAAGAAAGCGGAGATCCCTGTTGAGAAATTCAGCGATTTCAGGACATTCATCAATACCATGGCTAAAACCGACAGGCAGATGGTAATTCTCAAAAAAAAGTCAGTTTAAATCACATTGATACCCAACCCGGCTCAAAGAACCAGGGGAACATTCTTCAGTATTTTCAGGATGAAAACAACCTCAGTTAACAATTACCTTTCCGGTCATATACGTGTGAATGGTGCAGTGATATGCATAAGTACCCGGTGTGTTGAATGTGTGGCTGAATGTTGAGTTTCCCGTAATATTGCCACTGTCAAACAGACCTGTATCACTTGTCACAGTATGATCAACACCATCTTTGTTTGTCCAGGTTACAGTAGTTCCTGAACTTACAGTTATTGTTGAAGGTACAAAAGCATAGTTCTGCATCCATACCTCATTTGTACCGGGACCTGCATTGTCTGTAGTGGAACTCTTCGTACATCCTGCCAATATTCCCATGGATAACATTAACAGGAGGACCCGTGGTAAAAGTCCGTAATTTAGTATAGCCTTGCTTTTCATAATCTGGGAATTATATTATTGATGGCTAACAAGCCTGGCCCTAAATAGTTCAATACTAGTCAATAATGTATTTGAATAAAGGCTACGCATGATGAGATATACTGCATTACGGAGACAATCAGAAAAATAAATGGCCGTGCTTTTAAGATATCAGCCTTTTGTGTGCTTTGATATCAATTCAAGCAGGTTTTCCCTGGTAAATGGTTTGGAGATATAATCATTAAAACCGGCAGCCAGGGTCTCTTCCCTGTCGTGCGGCATAGCGTAGGCTGTTTGAGCAATTGCAGGAATATCAAGACCGGAAGTCCGGATCTTCCTGATAGCCTCAAAACCGTCCATCACAGGCATTTTCAGATCGAGTAGTATCAGATCAATATTCTTGTTTTCCGTACAAATCCTCACTGCATCGGCCCCATTATTAACGGTTACCAGCTTAATTCCTTTCCTGGCGAGTAATTCGATAATATATCTCAGGCTCGGTTCATCATCATCAGCAACAAGAATGGTAAGATTATGCGGGATGATATCCTTCTCCAGGTGCCTTGCTTTCCCGGCTACTTTTCTTATTACCGGAATATATGGGATGGAAAAATAAAAAACCGAACCTCTTCCAGGTTCGGATTCCAGCCATATTCTTCCTCCAAGAAGGCCGGCAATTGCTTTACTTATTGAAAGGCCCAAGCCCAACCCTTCGAATAACCTGTCTGTTTTATTTTCAGCTTTAAAGAACCGATCGAATATTTTATCGTGATTATGTCTTTCAATACCAATGCCTGTATCCTTAACAAAAAACTCAATTTCAGTTCCTTTAAGTTCATACCCGAACATTATTTCACCTTCATCTACGTACTTATTTGCATTATTCAAAAGATTGATCAATACCTGCTTTATACGAACATTATCAGCAATAATCTTTGAACCTGTATCATTAAGCCCTTTTTTGACTGAAAATGATATTCCCTCTTTAATTGAAGGCCGGTAGGTCTCATATAACTCATCCATTACATTATTGAGGGTAAATTCACGGTTATTGATCTTTTGATTACCCGATTCAATTACTGAAATATCGAGAAGCCCGTTTACTATATTCAGAAGCTGGTCGGAACTTTTTGACAGAAGGTTAATATATTTAGCTTTCTGATCTTCATCAAGTTCAGGGTCTTTCAGTAATTCGGAGAATCCTATTATTCCATTCATCGGGGTCCTTATCTCATGTGATATATTCTGAATGAATACAGTCTTGAGACGGTCGCTCTCTTTCGCTTTTTGTTCAGCTGCCCTGAGCTTCCCGAGGTGTCTTTTAATAAAATAGTATAAAAGGAACCCTGTTATTGTTACATAAAACCATCCTTTATAGGTCTGTAGTCGGGTAAGTGAATAGGGATTGTTTGTAAAAATTTCAAGTAACCTGTCTGAGAAAAGAATCCACAGGAAACCTATCAGAAGATAGATCAGGGTGATCCTGAATTCGAATTTTAATTTTAATCTCATCCTTATCAAGTGTGGTAAGGCTTAAAGAGTCTCTGCCTTATATATTGATTTCAAAATTATCTTCAAATAAGTCAGGTTATTGCAGCCCTAAGTTAGTATTTAATTATTATTTAAGGAAGCAATTCTTTTATAATCTTTGCGGGTACTCTGATTAGCAAAGCAGTTAGCACCAGGCACATATTAACCTGTTTTGAATTGATTTGAACAGCCGGGTAATGGCAGCCTCACAATTTCAAAATCCCGGCTAACAAATTAAATTGCTATAATCCATTCCATAGTTTAAAACATACTGTAAGAATAGTATAAATTAGAACCGGCAATTTTTGTTTGAATAATTAATCTGATTATATGCAGGTCCTCGTAATTACTATAGCCTCTTTTTTTGGAATTTTGTACCTGTGGCTTATTCGAAGCTATGATATTTATGAAAAGGAGCCTTTTTTAAGGTTATTGTTTACAGCTTTGATAGGGGGTTCGATAGCAATAATAATTTCATTGGTGCTGTATGAATTTGTAAATGTGAAACATACATTTACAGATGCGTTTATTAAAGTCGGACTCATTGAAGAATCTTCAAAATTTCTGGCTCTGCTCCTGTTGTATAAATTTATAAAGAAGGATTTTGATGAAATCGTTGACGGTATAATTTATATTACAGCCATCTCTCTGGGGTTTTCAATAATTGAAAATATTAAATATGCTTCGGGGGCACATTACCCCATTTATATCCTAACAGTCAGGTCTGTAATATCGGTGCTTGGTCATATTTCTTTTTCAGGGTATATCGGCATAGCTTTCTACATTCATAAAAAGATAAGAAAAAATTATACTGGGATCTTATTGTCAATCTTTCTCGCTTCTTTAGCACACGGTCTGTATGATGGTGTTCTCTTTCAAAAGGAATTAACTGGTTTTTTCAAACTGGTGTTCTGGGGACTTTTATTTTTCCAGCTGTGGTTACTAAAGACTGTCCTGGGTTTTTCGGATTTCAGAAAGAGCCTGAGCATGGCTGTTTTACATGAGTCTGATGAGAATACGTTTTGCTACTGCTGCAGATGCAGCAAGACTTTTAAAAGTCGCGAATACCGGTTCTGGAAAATAAAGGCCGGATTCTGTGATTCATGCAATAATATGGCAGTTGATGCCGGTAATCTTGTAAATCTTATTAAATATTTCAGGCCGGTAATAAATGCAAAAAGATATGTTAAGAGGTTATCCGGGACAAAAAAAAATATTGCTTTGGATAAAGGGGATAAAATCCTTTTTAATTACAACAGGGGCTTTATGAGTGCTGATATTAATGATCTGTCTGCCTGGTTGAATGAAAGCAATACGCAGGATAAGATCAGGATGCTTAATAAACCCATAGTGGGATTTCTATTGAGGAACCTGGGACTGAAATATTTAATCAGGGATTCTTTTTAGAAATTATTTAAAAGAAGCCTGCTGTTTTAGCTCCGGTCTTTTTCTGTGGTAATAAGAGTTGCAGTATTTTATCACCATAGCCATAACCAGATATAGGTTGTTTAAACAGTCTGAATTGACATAAGCTGCTTAGCAGGTTCATGTTGATTAATGCCAATAACATACGGGTCTGAACTTTGGGATGGGAAAATTATGAAATCTGCTGTTCCCTGTACCATTTTAATTAAATTTTAGTTTGCCCGCAGTATGGTCTGACCAGGCTGAGAATTGAAGGAAGCATCTGATAATTAGATAAATTTGACTTCAGTTTTTGGGGGTTGTATATTTGTTTAAATGTTGTTGACCTAAAAAATTCCTTGTATGAAATCAAAAACGTATAGCAGGAAGGACTTTATTTCAAAGTCATCCTTAGGCCTTATGGCAGCCGGAATGGGTATCGCCGGCTATGAGCGCTCAGACCCTGGCAACAGCATGGGTCAGAACCTGGTAAAGATCACAGACTACCGTATACTTGGACGAACCGGTTTCAAAGTTTCTGACATCGGATGCGGCCCTGCTCTTATGACTAATGAGAATCTTCTTAAAGCAGTAATTGATTCGGGAGTAAATATTATTGACACTGCTGAATTTTACGGGAATGGCAATAATGAACTTCTCGTCGGAAGGGCAATAAAGGATTTTGACCGCGGATCATTATTCATCAATACCAAACTGATGATTGGCAGTGAGGATACCCCTGATTCAATCAAAAACCGTGTCAGGAAATGCCTGGAAAGGCTAAACACAGGTTACCTGGACGGACTAATGCTTTGGAATCCCAGGACAAGTAAAGATGTGAGGAACCCGGCATTTCATAGCGCATTCAAAGAACTAAAAGAAGAAGGGCGTGTCAGATTCTCTGGTATTTCCTGCCATGGTTCCGAATATCCCGGTACCACGATGGACACTATGGATAAGGTAATTATAACGGCAATCCGCGACGGAAGATTTGATCATGTGCTTTTTGTCTATAATTATGCACAGCAGGATATGGGTAAACTAATCCTGGAAGAATGTGCTGCCAACAATATTGGAGCCCTTCTTATGAAAACTGACCCCTTTGGAAAGCGTTACCTTGATATAATTGATAAAGTCAACACTTTAAGAAAAGAAAACAAGACAGTTGATGAAAACACATCAAGGATCTATGAAAGTATTATGGAAAAGCAGAGAAATGGTAAAGCATATCTTTCCGAAGACCGGCTTGGCGACAGCAGGGCAAGAAGAGAGGCGGCAGTGCACTTTGTCCTGGAAAATCCATCCGTTAGTTCAGCCCTGATCTCGTTCAGCAGTTTTGATGAAATACAGGATTATATAAGCCTTTCAGGCGGAAGACTAAGCCAGGAAAACCGGTCTGTTATACAAGGCATGAAGAATAAACTTGGTCACTTATATTGCCGCCATGCATGCGGTATTTGTGAGAAAAGCTGCCCTTATAAAGTTCCTGTCAATACAATTGCCAGGTTTAACCATTATTTTATTTCTCAAAAAAGAGAGAAGTATGCCATTCAGAAGTATTATGATATACAAGGGTATAAAACTGAGAAGTGTACGAATTGTGAAGGATTTTGTGAAGCCGCATGTCCTTATGGAGTATCAGTCAGGACTTTGATGGCTGTTGCAAATGAAAATTTAAACCTTAATTTGGGATAATAACAGCAAATTGGGTTTATTGACTGATCCTAATAACAAAAAGTGAGTCAGATATATTAGGTTTCTTGCAACCGCCGAATCCGCAATAAAGTCACACTAAGGACACAAAGGTAAGGCTTTACATTGAAGTTAAAAGCAATCTTATTACACTGCCAGAGCGGTCTTTGTCGTTAAATAATTTGTCGCTTTTGGGCATCCTCAGCTATAAATAGAATGGGGTATTTAAATAGTCAATTCATTCATAATCAAAAAGTAAAAAAACACAGCATTGTGTGTTGACTATTATGTATGTTGATCCTTTCAGGAGATCACGGACTAATTTCTCCGGCAAGTTTCAGGCAGCCGTCTGCAGTAACATTGAGATGTTGAGTTGTTTTGTCAGGGCAAAGGCAATTGGGTACTATTTAATTCGCTTAAATTTTTCCACAAAATCGCCACCGGGCATCTGGAATGTATCCTTGTCAAGGAACCAGTAGATTGTATTCCATTCTTTATTGAATGTTATTCTAAAGTATTTAATGTTTCCATTTTCATACGAATCACCAGGCGTGAAAGATATGTCAAACACTTTAGTACCATTTACGGTTCTGATGTATCTGTAATCGGATGTAAATTCTACCTGTTCTTTATGATCTGAAGCCGGATACCAGCAACCGCCGGTAAAACCTCCACAACTTTCTACCCATTCCCATTTTCCAACTATATCATTATCAAAGGCTCTCTCATAGCTGTTAAAAGTGTATTTCTCACAGCCTGTCATAGAAAATAACAAGAAGATTATAACAATGGTTGGTTTCATTTACTCGTTGATCTATAGATTAATAAGCAACAAAAAATGTGCCTGAATTTTCGGCATCAGAGAGGGACTATGTAACTTCA
>JBJKPQ010000179.1:0-39230 GCA_046706305.1 Bacteroidales bacterium | reverse complement strand
CTTACTATTCTTGATTGTTCAGCAAGAGCCTGAAGGATTGATTGCCTGATCCACCATACTGCATACGATATAAACTTGAAACCACGGGTCTCATCAAACTTTTCTGCAGCTTTTATCAGTCCAAGATTTCCTTCATTTATCAGATCTGGAAGACTCAGTCCCTGGTTCTGGTACTGTTTTGCTACAGAAACTACAAAACGTAAGTTTGCTTTGGTGAGTTTTTCAAGAGCAGCTCTGTCGCCTTTTTTTATACGCTGGGCCAATTCAACTTCCTCTTCCACTGATATCAACTCCTCCTTACCAATCTCCTGTAAATATTTGTCGAGTGATGCACTCTCCCGGTTGGTTATGGATTTGGTAATTTTTAGCTGTCTCATTAATGCCTCCGAAAAAATTTCCGCAAAGATATTGCTTTATTGTTGTAATAACAAAAATAATTGATTATTGTTGCGTTAAGGGGATTTATTTTTACAAATCCCCTTATACACAACACTTTATATTTCAAGAGCTTTTAGTTCCCGAATTGATAATTCAAAATGGAACCATCAGGCTGGATACCACCAATTGATTTTAGTGATTTTTCATTGTCCGTAAAACTTCTGACATCACTGGCTGTTCTTACTTTTTTACCATTAATAGTCAGTATGATATAACCCGGAGACATCCCGATAGCTTTGAATTTACCATCTTTCAGATCGGTCACTTTCACACCATAGTTAACATTCAACGATTCCATCTCATCGGGGCTGAGCGGGACAAGACTGGCACCGAAAACAGTATTGTCTGTCATAGCAGCAGTTACGACTCCGGTTGTTCCTGCCTGGTTTTTCAGCACCAGCTGTACCGTATTTTCTTTCCCGTTCCTGATATATGTAACATCAGCTTTATCGCCCGGGCTGCATTTTCCAACCTGTACCTGCAATTCAGCAACTGTGTTTGTCGGAACTCCATTAAATTTAACTATAACGTCATTCTCTTTCAAACCGGCTGCTTTTGCTGCACCATCATCAGTCACACCGCTGATAAGAACACCGTTAACTGATTTAAGATCGAGTTTATCAGCAGTTTTCTGATCAACATCCTGGATGTTTACACCGATAAGAGCCCTCTGTACATGTCCGTATTGTTTAAGATCATCAACAACTTTCTTTACAATGCTTACAGGTATTGCAAATGAATTACCTGCGTAAGCACCATTAGGTGAAATAATTGCGGATGTTATACCAACAAGAAGACCCTGCGTATTTACGAGTGCCCCACCGCTGTTCCCGGGATTAAGGGCAGCGTCAGTCTGAATAAATGATTCAATATGATAGGTACCCTCATTAAGCCCCAGGCTTCTGCCCAATGCGCTGACGATACCTGCTGTAACAGTAGATGTCAGGTTAAAAGGATTTCCAACAGCAAGAACCCATTGTCCTATTTTCAGATTATCCGAATCTCCGAATTTTATATACGGCAGATCTTTTGCGTCAATTTTCAGCAGAGCGATATCACTATCAGGATCACGTCCTACTATTTTGGCAGTAAATGATCTTTTGTCATTCAGAGTGACCTCTACTGTCTGTGCATCCTCAATAACATGGTTATTTGTAACAATATAACCGTCACTTGAAATGATTACACCAGACCCGTAACCGTTGGCAACCCTTGGTTTGCTGTTTTCCCTGTCGCCGTAAAAGAACTGCATTATCGGGTTTTCAGGCTGATTACCCATCACTGTCTTTGTATGTACGTGCACAACTGCATGGACAGTCTGTTCGGCAGCATAAGTAAAGTCAATAGGACTTTCCTGCATCTCCATAGATGTCAGGTATGTCTTTGCGCCTGATGTTGTTACGCCTGAACTATCTTTTTCCACAATTACTGAGGGTCTGTCAACGAGCCTTGTGTAGGCAAAAAGAGCTATCATGGCCCCTAACAGTGCTGTTAAAACGCCCCCTAACAAATACTTTCCTTTCATGATATATAAATTTTAATTAAACTTATCTTTTGCTCATGCTTCTATTTCAATTTTTATGCCTTAACAAAAGAATGATAACTTTACAACCAAAATATTGTATTTTTGTTTATCAAAGATCATGCATTTCATGAATGATCTTCAATATTTTACAAAGTTTTAACTTCAATTTAACAATGGCCGCATTGCAATTTAACAAATACCAGGGAGCCGGAAACGACTTTATCATTATAGATAACAGGAAAGAAATATTTAATCCTGATGACTCTGAACTTATTATCCGGCTGTGCAACCGCCGCTTCGGAATAGGTGCTGACGGACTGATACTTATATCGGAACATATGGACTATGATTTTGAAATGCAGTATTTTAATGCCGATGGATTTGAAAGCACAATGTGCGGTAATGGTGGAAGATGTTCTGCAGATTTTGCCATAAGGGCAGGAATAGCAGGTAAATCGATGCGCTTTAAAGCTATTGACGGAACCCATAAGGCTATCTCTGAAGATGGAATAATCAGGCTGCAAATGAATGATGTTAAAGAACCCGGATTAATTAACAACAACTATTTTATTAATACCGGGTCACCCCATTACATAATATTCAGGGATGATGTCATGAACATGGATGTCAATACAGAAGGAAAAAAGATAAGGTGGTCGGAGGTATTTGCCCCCGGTGGAACAAATGTAAATTTCGTGGAGAAGGAAGGAGAAAGTATATTCGTGAGAACTTTCGAAAGAGGAGTTGAAGGCGAAACACTTTCATGTGGAACAGGCGTAACAGCTTCTGCCATTGCTGCAGTAATTTCAGGACATTTTGACACTGATACTGTCAGTGTAAAGACAAGGGGTGGTGATTTATCAGTATCCATGAAAGTCTCTGGAAGAAATATTAACGATATTTGGCTGTCGGGACCGGCTACTTTTGTTTTTAAAGGAGAGATAGAGGTTTAAGGAAGGCGGAAGACGGAAGGCTTAAAGTCATGTTTGACAGATAATATTTATTGAATGCCAAAAGAGAAACTATTTGGAAAAACGCTGAATGAGCTGATAGCTGTAACAAAGCGATTCAACCTCCCGGGGTATGCAGCAAGGCAGGTAGCAGACTGGTTATATAAAAAGGATATCAGTACCATTGGTGAGATGACTAACCTGTCAAAAAAGACAAGGGATATTCTTGAAAAAGAATTTGATTACGGTCTTGAAGATCCGGTAAGTAAATCTGAAAGCACTGACGGTACAAAAAAATACCTTTACAGGGTATTAAATAACAGGTACATAGAAACGGCTTATATTCCTGATTCGGACCGCGCTACAATATGCCTGTCATCTCAGTCAGGCTGTAAAATGGGATGCGTGTTTTGTATGACAGGCAAACAGGGCTTCCAGGGGAATCTGTCATCGAATGAAATACTCAACCAGTTCCGCAGCCTGCCAGAATTTAGCAAATTGACAAACATAGTATATATGGGCATGGGAGAACCTCTGGATAATCTTACTGAGGTGCTGAAAAGTCTTGAAATACTGACTTCGGAATGGGGTTACGGATGGAGCCCTACGCGTATAACCGTGAGCACGGTAGGTTTACTTACCGGTATCAGGGAGTTCCTTGAAAAGAGCCGCTGCCATCTTGCCGTCAGTCTGCATTCCCCTTTTGATAAAGAAAGACGCGAGCTTATGCCGGTACAGAATACTAATACTGTTAAGGATGTTCTTGACATAATACGAAACTTCGAACTTAACAACCAGCGAAGAGTTTCTTTTGAATACATACTTTTTAAAGGAATAAATGATACTCCTGCACACATAAAAGAACTGGCCAGAATTCTGAACGGGATAAAATGCAGGATAAATATTATTCGTTTCCACCAGATCCCAGGTTCAGAGTTCATAAGTCCTGATGCCGAAACAACAAATAAATTCAAGGAAGCTCTTAATGCAAAGGGAATATTAACAACTGTAAGGGCAAGCCGGGGTGTGGATATTAACGCTGCATGCGGCCTACTGTCGACAATGGAACAGAACAAAAACATATAGCAATGCGGAGTTTGTTTATAACATTGTTATGTATGTTCATTTCTGTACCTTCCTTTTCACAGGGGAAAGCACTGAATGATTTTCTTGCCGACTCTTCCATGCAAAATGCCTCCCTTTCATTCTGTGTTGTCGATGCAGCCACAGGAAAAATTATATCAGGGTACAATGAAGAGAAAAGCCTTGCCCCCGCATCGGTAATGAAACTGGTCACCACAGCGGCAGCCCTGGAATTACTGGGTCCTGATTATACTTTTAGAAGCTCCGTATTTTATTCCGGCAAGCTTAATGTTAATTCAGGTAAGCTTAACGGGGACATTATAATAAAAGGTGGTGGCGACCCCTCGCTTGGATCACCATATTTTTCGGATCATTATGGTAATTTCCCAGATAACTGGGTATCTGAAATACAAGATAAAGGTATAAAAAAGATAAGCGGAAGGATATTATCAGACGATTCATATTACGACTACCAACCTGTCCCACGTGGCTGGACCTGGGAAGATATAGGCAATTATTACGGTGCTGGTGTATATGGAATCTCTGTTTTCGACAATACCTACATGATTCATTTTCGTACTGGAGATGATAGTACAGATATAGAGATTACCGGTATAAATCCTGACCTCTGCGGTAAAAATTATACAAACAGGCTGGCTGCTTTCGGTCACTCTGACCAGGGTTATATTTTTTCGGCTCCTTACAACAATTATTCATGGTTCGACGGAACAATTCCTGTAAACAAAGAGGACTTCGTCCTTAAAGCTTCAATTACCGATCCTCCTCTTCTTATTGCACAGCTTCTTACTGATAAACTGGAGGATGTTGGTATCCGGGTAACAGGAAAACCGGCAACAAGCCGGATTACTGGCCATGGACTGCCTGAGAATGCACATCTTATTACGGAAACAGTATCTCCACACCTGAAAGATATAGTTAAAGTTCTGAACCATGAAAGTGTTAACCTGTATGCAGAACATCTTCTTAAGGAATTGGGAAGGGCAAAAGCGGGTAAAGGAACCACAGCCGGAGGTATTGGCATTGTAAAGGCATTCCTTGATTCAGCAGGGATAAGTAATAAAGGTATGTTCATTGAGGATGGAAGCGGGCTGTCCCCTTCCAATTCAATTAGCGCAGAAGGACTGGCAGGACTGCTTGCATACATGAGGGAAAAGGGGAAATATTATGATGATTATTTTGCATCATTACCGGCTGCAGGCAGGGAAGGAACACTGAAAAACTATTTTCACGAGGATGTATTCAGTGGAAGAATGGCAGCAAAAAGCGGGTCAATGACAAGAATAAGAAGTTATGCAGGTTACCTCGATACATACTCGGGCAGGACTCTCGCCTTTGCTATAATAGTAAATGATTATTCCGGCCCCCCTCAACATATTGTTTCATGCATAGAGAGGCTGCTGGAAGAACTGATTACAAAGAACTGAATAAGGCGAGAAGCTGGTAATATAATATTGAATGTTAGCTTCCGGAGCAAAAAGAAAAACTACAAATTACTCATGAACAACAAAATAGCTGTAAGAAGATGTACGAAATATGATGTACATGATATCTATAATATAATAAATGAGGTTTATGACATAACAGGCGGACCGGAGGTACGGGGAAAAAAGGTACTTGTCAAACCAAACATACTAACTGATGATAATCCTGACAAATGTATAAGTACTCATCCTGTGGTTGTTGAAGCCATGATTCGTTTCCTGCAGTCAAGAGGGGCGGCTGTTGTTATGGTTGGTGATTCTCCTGCAGTACATAACAGGAGATTCAGGGGAGAGAAATCGGGGATAGCCGGAGTTTGCGCGATCACCGGCGCCCTATGGACTGATTTCACCGACAACCCGTCGGAGATCAGCCTGGGAAGAGGAAAGATAAAGATAGCTGCAGCGGCCATAAGTGCTGATCTGATAATTTCACTTCCGAAATTTAAAAACCATGAACTCGTATATCTTACAGGTGCTATTAAGAACACACTTGGTCTTGTTCCGGGGTTCAACAAAGCAAAGCAGCATGCACTTCACCAGGACCGGAATGAATTCGGAGAATTTCTTGTGAATCTTAGTGAAGCAATAACACCAGATTATTTCTTCATGGATGCTGTCAAAGGCATGGAGGGACCGGGACCGGGCAGGGGCATTCCCGTCGAAATAGGTCTTTTACTTGGAAGTACCAACCTACTCGCTCTTGATATTACTGCCAGCAGGATTGCGGGATACGATCCCATGATAGTGCCTACATCAAGGATAGCTTTATTCCGTAAAAAATGGCTGGGATCAGCAGGTGAAATTGAATATGATGGTCCGGAACTAAGTGAAATAATGAAGAAAGACTTCATAAAAATTCCGGTTTCTGTCACTAACAATATTTCACTCCAGTTTATAATTAAAAGGATCAGTTTCCTCAGGAAATTTGAGAGACGCCCGGTATTTATTCATTCAAACTGTACAGGATGCCAGAAATGTGTAAACATATGCCCTGTTAATGCAATCAGTCCTCTGGCAGGAAATAAGGCACATATTGTTCTGACCGACAGCAAATGCATAAGATGTTATTGTTGCAGTGAAGTATGCAATGATAATGCTGTTGAGATCAGGAAAAAAGTCTTTGGTGTCTAGAGACAAGCCTTTGAAAACATATATCACATATCAAATCTGTCTATCAGGTAAATAAGTGAAGCAATAGCAGCACTCCCCATCTGTAACTCCCTGATATTAACCTGCTCAAAGGTATCGTTTGCACAATGATGGAATGAAAAATACCTTTGGGAATCCGGTATATATCCAATCTGGAGGGCACCCAGGCTTTTGAGCGGCGCTATATCCGAACCTCCTCCCCCTTTTTCAAAATCACGTATATCAAAGGGTTCAAAATACCTAGCCAGTGTCCGGAGCCTGTCAAGCCTGTCGCCGTCTGTATCAAATGAAAAACCTCTCGGACTCATCACTCCACGGTCCGACTCCAGGGCAGCATATTCAGATTCCCCCTTAGCACCGGCTTCCTTGGCATAGGTACGTCCTCCTGTGGATGATATTTCCTCATTCATGAACATAACGGCTCTCACGGTCCTCCTTGGCTTTATACCAATTTTTTTAAACAGTCTTATCATTTCAATGGCCTGTATACAACCTCCTCCGTCATCATGTGCTCCTTCACCTGTATCCCATGCATCGAGGTGACCTCCGACAGTAATAAACTCAGATGGCTTTTCAGTGCCCCGTATCTCACCAATAACATTATAAGATATTGTATCCGGTTCATTCCTGCATGTAGAAACAAGGTATACTTTAAGATAAGGGTCTGTCTTAAGCCGTTTACTAAGCAGATCTGCCCCAACTGTTGAAACGGCAACAGCGGGAATACTATCAGTGTTCTTGTCGTAATGCATTACTCCTGTATGAGGAAAATTATCAAGGAATTGTGTAACTGATCTGACTATCACAGCAACAGCTCCGTATCGTGCTGCGGCCGATGCGCCTCCGACCCTTTGATCGACCGCCCCGCCATAACCTGCAAAAGTATTGATAAGGGTATTATCGACGGGTCTGTTGAAAAAGACTATTTTTCCTTCTACGGCCTTTCTGCCCAGGCTTTCAAGCTCATCGAAATTGTGTACCTCGAGTACACCTGCTGTAATACCTTTTTCCGGTGTTCCTACCGATAAGCCGAGAGCAGATATTGCGAGATCTTCAGATCCTGCCGAAGAACTTATACTGCATCTTTCCTTACCCCTCACCCAGTGAGGTACCGGGACTTCCTGAAGCCATACAGTGTCGGCACCTGCCTTTAAAAGTGCTTCTCGTGTAAATTCAACTGCTTTCAGTGTAACAGGAGCACCGTCAATCCTTCCTTTTGTATTTTTACAAAGATATTCCAGATTATTATAAGCAGTCCTGTCGGTAAGAGCTTCACTGAATATGGAGGACAATACCTTATTCGGATCCTGTGCTTTCATCATGGATGAAAAAAGGATCATAAATGTTAAAACAAAGATTCTTCGCATTTTAGTTTTCAGACATCAATTTTTGCGTATTTGGCATGTGTCTCAATGAACTCCCTGCGCGGAGGCACCTCATCTCCCATCAGCATTGAAAAAATATGGTCAGCTTCTGCCGCACTTTCTATGGTCACCTGCCTTAAGGTACGGGTTTCAGGATTCATTGTTGTTTGCCAGAGTTGTTCCGCATTCATCTCACCAAGACCCTTATATCGCTGTATGTTTACAGCCGACTCTTTACCCTGTCCCATTTCTTCAACTGCAGCTGATCTTTCCTCTTCTGTCCAGCAGTATCTTTCCTGTTTCCCCTTTTTTATCAGATATAGTGGCGGCGTGGCTATAAACAGGTTACCACCTCTGATGAGATCCTGCATATACCTGAAAAAGAATGTCATTATAAGGGTTGTAATATGGGAGCCGTCAACATCGGCATCGGTCATTATTATTATTTTATGATAGCGCAGTCCTTCAAGATTGAGGGCTTTACTATCATCGTCGGTACCAATATTAACACCCAGGGCAGTAAAAATATTCTTTATTTCTTCACTTTCATATATCCTGTGTTGCATCGCTTTCTCAACATTGAGAATCTTACCCCTGAGAGGAAGAATAGCCTGGAAGCGTCTGTCCCGTCCCTGTTTAGCTGTTCCTCCGGCTGAATCACCCTCAACAAGATAAATCTCACAGTTTTCAGGATCACGGTCGGCACAATCGGCCAGTTTACCCGGCAGTCCTGATCCGGAAAGAACGTTTTTCCTCTGGACAAGTTCCCTGGCTTTTCTTGCAGCATGCCTGGCTGTTGCGGCCAGAATAACTTTCTGTACTATAGTCCTGGCATCCTTCGGATTCTCCTCAAGGTAATTTGAAAGCATCTGGCTTACGGCCTGGTCAACAGCCCCCATAACTTCGGAGTTTCCAAGCTTGGTCTTCGTTTGTCCTTCAAACTGAGGTTCCTGTACCTTGACAGAGACAACTGCAGTCAGACCTTCTCTGAAATCATCGCCATTAATATCAAACTTAAGTTTTGATGTGGCTCCGGAATCTTCCGCATATTTTTTGAGTGTTCTTGTAAGTCCCCTTCTGAAACCGGCCAGGTGTGTTCCTCCTTCAATGGTATTAATATTATTTACATAAGAATGTACATTCTCTGAGAAGGAACTGTTGTATTGCAGGGCAATCTCTACAGGTATATCTGTCTTATCAAAGGTTATGTGAATCGGCCTTTCTATTATCCTTTCCCTGTTTGAGTCGAGATACTCAACGAATTCCATCAATCCCTGCTCAGAATAAAACTCTTCATATCTGGGTGTTCCCCCATTACCATTTTCAACCAGTTCCCTGAGATCCTTAATGGTAAGAATAATACCCTTGTTAAGGAATGAGAGTTCCCTGAGACGGGCAGACAGTATTTCAAAATTGTATTCAGTGGTCTGGAATATAGTACTGTCAGGTTTAAATGTAATTGATGTACCTGATTTTTTTGTATCGCCCGTTTCCTCAACACCTGTAACGGGTTTACCTTTTTTATACTGCTGTCTGAAGATCTTCCCTTCACGCATAATCTCGGCCGTCAGATGGTCTGAAAGTGCATTAACACACGAAACACCTACTCCGTGCAGACCTCCTGATACTTTGTATGAATCCTTATTGAACTTACCACCTGCATGCAGAACTGTCATAACAACTTCAAGAGCCGACTTTTGTTCCTTCTCCATGGTTCCTGTCGGTATACCCCTTCCGTCATCCGTTACATTGACAGATCCGTCTTCAAGTATAGTCACATCAATGCGGGAACAGAAACCGGCCAGTGCTTCGTCAATTGAATTATCCACTACTTCATACACCAGGTGATGTAAGCCTTTTATACCTATATCTCCAATATACATAGCAGGGCGCTTCCTTACTGCCTCCAGCCCTTCAAGTACCTGTATGTTATCTGCTGAATATTCCTTACTATCCTGCAATTTCTTTTCGTCCTCACTCATTTTAACCAGTATTTAAATCATTTAAACTTCAAAAAATAACTCATAAACACAACACCAACATCAAGGCAGACCAACCCATCATCCTGATAATGCATTTTGTTTACATTACATATACCATCGGGGGAATGAAACCATGTCGCTTTTTATAATCTTGCAACCTCCGGGACCAACTTCACTTTTCCAGCTATAATATGTTGATTTCATGAATTTTAATTATCCGGGCAAATATACGGATTTTATGCCATTTTATATCATATAAAAGGGAAAAATAATGCACATTTTCCGACTAGAAATCAACAATCTGAACCAACCGTTCAGGGTATAAATAAAGTGTGTGTATCACACAATTATTCAGACACATACAAACCAGATAAAACATGAGGTCTTAATTGCCGGGGTTACTTTGACCAAGTTTAAAGGCTATACGTAAAACCAAACATAAAAAGGAAACGTTGAGAAGGGTAATATGCCCACTCAAAATACCTGTCGGTAGAAATATTATTAAGCCTCGTCCAGAACGACAATATCTTTGAATACCTGTATTCTGCTTTAAAATTAAGGTTGAAATGAGCAGGAAGATCTGTTATCAGCCTGGATCCCGGCACGGGTGGATCAAGCAGGCTTTGTGATGCTGGCAAAACATAGCCGTTGGTAATTTCATGCCTCAAGCCCTGTCCTGTTATATCCACACCTGCAATGATTTTGTCGCGAAGATTATACTTCAGTCCAAGCTTCCCGTCCCACTCAGGCTTATTCCAGGGATATTCATAAGAGGTCATTGTGTACTGGTAATAGTTAGCTTCTCCATAAAAAGATATCTTATCGCTTATCCTGCCATTTATCTCACCGTGGACCTTTAATAAATTTATATCGTCGGTAATTACTGCAAACCGGTTTCCGTATGAAGGTGGTACCAGGGTGTCATTTACAATATTCGAAAAGAACAGCATATCTTTTATTACTGAATATGAAGTTGATATCAGGTAGCTCCCGTCAAATCCGGTATTGCCTTTCAGACCTGCTGTTATAATCAGCTGATGATCTGTATTGGGTACAGTAAGAAGCTTTTTATTGCTGTACAGGTAAGGATTCTTATCGACTACACTCATAGGATCATTATTCTCAAGTTTGCCTGATAAACCTGCAAAAAATCTTATGTAAGAAGGCACAACATCAAATCCCAGGTTTACATCCGGGTAAAAATGCATCACTCCCTGGGAAGTCATGTTTCTTTCAAGCAAGACCTGCAGCCCCAGTTTGAAATACCACTGATCGCTTCTTTTCTTGATAAATGGGCTTATTGCTGCAATATATTTTGATTCAGATGAAATATCAGAAGGCATACTGTACAGATCGAGTAACAGGCCTGATCCGACATAAAACCCATTGTAAGTCTTAGCCATCAGTCCATTCAGATTGAAGCCGTTCTGGCTTATATTATCCTTTGTAAAGAAATGATTATAGGAAAGATCAAAATCATAGGATAAATCAGCCGAATCGAGGTTCAAAGATGACAGCGAGATACCGGTACCTGCATTATTGTAAACTCTTTTAATATCTTTTTTAGAAGGGTCATATGACAGAAATGAGGGGTCGTAACCATAAGCATACCTTGTTTTCCCGGTGTAATCCACTGATCCTTCCAGGACAGCTTTCCTGAAAAACCTGCGGCCATAAAGGGAAACGTTATTATCCATATACCCGGCAAATACTTTCTTCAGGTTAGGTAACTCAACCTTTCCATTGGTTGAATAATGCCGGGCATAGAAACCGATATTACCTTTTTTGGACCGTTCATTGCTTATGCTTATCTCTGCAAACGGGGTTACATAGTTGCCAAAGCCTGCATTAAGATAGCTCTTATAAAGCCTTGGAAGCGGATCAGGAAGTAAAGTGGCAGCCTTTATAGGACTGATGGTGTACTCGGGCATAAAAGGCTCATTAGTTACATCATAGCGAAAGACAGGGCGTACTTTTGAGGTATCACTCATATCAGGAAAGTAACTTATCTTTCTCGATTGCTGAATTGAAGGTTTATAAGGATTATAAAGAGTCACCTCCCTGTTCAGGTTCTGGTCCTGTTTTTTTTCCTGACCTGAAACAGGCAATGTAAAAATGACAGTAAGGACGGCTATTATAAGAGTCTTGTTTATCATGTCAGTTCCTTTTCTTTTTTCGTTTTTCATGCTAACAATATGCATAAAGGCAGAAATTAAACATATCATTTATTTATACTGAGGCTGTCAGCACCTTCAGTTTTATTGCTTGTATTAAGACTGTCGAGTTTCGATCTTACCTCATCCAGGATACCATCGTTGTCGATTGTATAATAATCCCTGAGGCTTTGCAGAGTAGCACGGGCCTGCAGCATGTCACCCTTTTTTATGCTTATGTCAGCCAGCAGCAGGAACATCCTTGCCATCCAGTACTGATGAGGTGTACTTTGACTTACAAACTCATTGATCACCTTTTCTGCTTCCGGTATCTGCCCCTTCTTGTATAATATTTCAGCTACACGGTATTTCGATTCCGCTCCTTCAGCTGTTGTCACCTCTGTGGCTACCTTCCTGAAATATTTAAGAGCCTCATCCATATTATTCATACTGTAATTGGCTTTAGCATCCATAAAGTTGGCTTCCCTGACAAGCTCCTCAGGCATATTAGCAGATGTTATTATCTTACCTGCTGCCGCCATAGTCTTAGCAGCATCTTCTGACTCATATGCTGATCTAAGTTCACCCCTCATGGCTTTCAATTTATCAGCATCGGTGGTTGCAACCGACTCAAGGCGAAGGTAGTACTCATAGGCCTTATCATATTCCTCCTTGCCGTATAGAATATCAGCTGCTTCAAGCAGGGATGGCTCTGTGAACTGGTTGTTTGGCTGGTCGGCAACTGCTGTATAATATTTCAGCGCCTCATCATCATTTCCGGATGATTTCAGACATTCCGCAAGGTAATATTGGGCATTTTGCCTGAAGCTGCCATTAGGGAATTCACCGAGGTAATTCCTGAAGACATCCGCAGCCCTGTTATATTCAGATGTAATATATAAATTTTCACCGGAAGCATACAACAGAGAATCCTTCTCTGACATATTTACATCCCCGTATCCGTTCAGGGTCTTGACATAAGCAAAATAAGCTTCGACATCATTTTTGTCAACATAGGCATTTCTCAGTCCTGTCATGGCGGCCCTTGCTTCCGGTGTCGACTTATAATCATCAACTACTTTTTTAAATTCAGCAATAGCCTTGTCATTATCACCCAGATTATAATAAAGAAGACCAAGCTGAACCATGGCGGAAGGAACAAACTGGCTCGAGGGATAATCTGAAATTACTTTCAGAAAATCAGCTTCACCGTTTTTATAATTTTCCATCACTACGTATGCACGGCCCCTTTCAAATATAGCTTCAGGAACATAAGGCGATTCAGGGTATCGTCGTGTCAGATCCGAAAGTACATCGACCTTGCCCTTCTCATCATTCATAAGGCCCATCGAAAAACCTTTCTGGTACATAGCATAATCAGCATCGATGTTACCGTAATCAATTACCTTATCATAATAGCTTACTGCATCTTTATAATCGGTCGACATAAAGTAACAATCAGCTATCCGGTCGCGTGCGTCAGCCATCACATCAGGCTGAATATCAGATCCGGATGATTCAAAGGTTCTGAAATGGTTAAGTGCCGCTGCGTACTCCTTTGTGTTGAAAAGAGCATAACCCAGGTTATACCTGACCATTTTGTATTCCGGAAGTGTCATTGCCCCCGGTATGCCCATGAATGTTTCATAATCGCTTATTGCCTTATCATACTGTCCAAGCCTGTACCAGGCTTCACCCCTCCAGTAGATTGTTCTGGCCCTTATTGTCCTGTCATATTTTTCATATTTCAGCGACTTGTCGAACATATCCGTAGCAGCCTCGAAGTCAAGATTCTTAAACATTTCAAGTCCCCTGAAAAAAGCGACCCGCTGGTAAGCTTCCTCAAGTCGCTGATCTTTGTTTGGTATCCTGTCAAGAGCAGCCAGGGCAGCTTTATAGTTTTTCAGTTGTGTGAAAGTGGCCACAAGGTAATCATATGCTTCCTGAATCCGCGGTGAGCCGGGGTACTGGTCGATATATTCCTGGAAAGCGGCTATGGCTTCTCCGAAGGGAGAGTAGGAAATCTCATAAGTAAGCTTAGCATAAGTCAACAGTGATTCTTCCTGGATCTTCTTGTCAAAACTGAGTTTTGAAGCCTGACCAAATGCCAGTTGAGCTCTTTTTTTATCACCTTTCTGAAGGTAACAATCTCCAAGAATATTCCACACATTCTGACTGAGAAGGTCATTCCCGGGCCTTATTTCAAGGAAAATTTTGATGGCCTTGTCAGTCTCTCCTGTTTTGTAATAACAATATCCAAGCTCATATTTGTCCTCACGCGCGCTTGCCCTTGCACTTTCGGCATATTTCTCAAGATAAGGTACAGCTTCTTTGTAATTCTCTTTGTTGTAATATGCATCACCTATAAAACGGTACAACTCCACAACTCTTTCCTTACCGGCAGATCTTACCAGATCAGGTGCCATTGCCAAAATACCATCATAGTCCTTCTGAAGGTATAACATCTGCACTATATAAAATGGCACTATGCTTCCGAAAGTTTCGTCATCCTTTAATCGCATAAACCCTTCCATAGCTGTCTGGTACATTTTTTGTTCGTAGGCTATCTGTGAAAAATAATAAACAGCCGGAGGAGTATATTCGGTATCGATATCCTTAATCTCGGAGAACATAAGTAAAGCTCTTGGTTTATTTCCTCTCATGTATAAAGAATAACCCAGTCTGAAAAAATATTCAGGAAGCCTTTCGGGGTTAAGTTCCTGCCTGTTAACGGCTTCATACCACTTCACCGCATTCCTGTAATTCTTACCCTCATAGAAATAATCCCCCAACTCAAGTCTGGCCTCATTCAACCGCGGACTTTCAGGATGTTTGCTTATATACATAGCCATCCTGTATTCAGCATCCCCGTTGAAAAGACGTATTGCCGACAGCGCCCTGAAATATTCTGCTTCAGATGAAAGAACCTGGTCCCTGTTATCATTATGTCGAATAAATGAATCAAACAACTTTATTGCTGCCGGGTATTTTTCCTTGTTAAACAGATCCATTCCCCTGTTAAATTCAGAATTAAATTCAGATGCAGTAAAAGGAGCCTGTGAAAATAATGATGCAGAAAGAAGCATAAACAGAAATAGCAGAAGAAGTCTTCCCGGAAACAGGCTGGTTCCTGACTTAATACTCATGCTCTTTATACCCGGTCGTGCTGCTGAACATTTAGCTATGGCCTCTCTTCTAAATGGTAAACAAAAGGTCATGATTCTGTTTAATATTTCAGATATGTTATTCATTTTATTGTTCATAACTTGTTGTTTATGGCATTGACAAAACAGGCCGAAAACAGTAAATGACTACAGTCATCAACCTTTAATCAGCTAATTTCTAGCCTTATATAGTATATTTATGTTTTTTCAAATCAAGCATAAAATTACAACTATAAAACGCCGGCAACGGGGCTTTATTACTGATTTTATTAACATATAAATGTTAATTATCAATTCTTTCCTTATTTTGCAGAATAAAAGAAACAGAAATGAATGAAAACCTCCCACTCGATGTGATCATTGAATTGACCAACTGCGAGATCTGGCAGCAGGATCATCTTGTTTTATCCGGTGTAAACCTTAATGTCGGAAAGGGAGAATTCATATATATGGTTGGCAGGGTTGGAAGTGGCAAATCAAGTCTTATAAAAACTCTTAATGCTCAACTTCCACTCAAAGAGGGAACAGGCATTATTGCAGGATACGATCTTAACAAACTAAAGAAAAGAGACATACCTCATCTGAGGAGAAAGATCGGCATTGTTTTCCAGGATTTCCAGCTACTGACAGACAGGTCAGTGAACGACAACCTCGAGTTTGTACTCAGAGCAACAGGATGGAAAAACAGGAAAGAGATAGAGATGCGCATTTCGGATGTTCTTGAAAAAGTGGGACTTGAAAGAAAAGGATATAAAATGCCGCATCAGCTTTCAGGAGGTGAGCAGCAGAGAGTGGTTATCGGGCGTGCCTTGCTTAATGACCCGGAAATAATTCTTGCTGATGAACCAACAGGCAATCTTGATCCGGAAACATCAGAGGGAATAATTAAGTTACTGCTTGATATAAGCAGGACAGGAAGGGCGGTTATAATGGCTACCCATAATTACACTCTTGTAAAGAAGTACGTTGCCCGTACATTGAAATGTGAGGACGGAAAGCTTATTGAGAAGATGAACGACGAAGAAATTGAGCTTCTGGAAGAATAAAAGCAATAAATCCATTTTTGTAGCCTGTGGCCATTTTGTTCACTATCACCTCCAGTGATGCTCAAGAGGCACCGATACAGTATTATTTTTGATATTTATTTGTGCCACTTTCAAATCAATTAATCATTGTTTCAATGCAGCTTTTGTGAAAATATAGTCAGGAATTTTCTGGTTAAAACTGACAGTATTGAAGATGAATTCGGTGCCATCACCCTGTTTAAGCATATCTTTGTAAACAACTTTTGTGGGGAACCATCTGCCTTCTATCTTTTTTACCTCAGAGAGGGTTGTCCGTTTAAGCAGTTGTCCGCTTTTAGCATAGAACTCCTCCTTCAGAGGGATATACCAGCCGGTATCTACCCATAAACGTTGTGTGTAATAAGCAATATCCGTTACTGTGGCAGTGAGTTTCAGAACAATTGTATTTCTTCCGTCAATAACCTCATTTCCTTCAATAACAGCATCATATACATCAGTCAGTTTCCTGTCGTCCATCATATCCTCATACGACAGGTCTGAGCCCATTACTGACTGACGCAAAAGACTTCCCGATATTTGTATTATCCTGTCAGTCGCCGGAGAATATATCCACAACTGATTATCCAGTTTAAGCATCTTTGTACCACGGTCACGGGCCGGTGAAAGATATTCTGTGAATGACTCCTTAGTACCTACTGAATATGTTTTAAGGGTCATAGTCCTTGTATTCCTCAGGCCATGCACGATCATTGTGGCTTCAAATACCCTGTTATCGGATGACATATTATTTTCAACCTTTTTCAGGATAGTATTTCCATCTTCCTGTGAGAACCCGGCAAGGCTCGTAACAATAAAAAAAGACAATAAAAGTTCTTTCATGATAAATTATTTAGGCTTCCAACTCTTTAAACAGGCTTGCTGTCTGTCGTTTATATATACCTATACCTGAAAGCATAGTACCTATTACTGTAGATAACAATCCGGGTATAAAGCCAAGATATAAATCAACTGAGGAGATCCTGGCCCTTATCACCGGCGGAATCATAGCTGATGATCCCTGCATCATCCCCGAGATATTTATCCCATGTTTCTGTATCAGATATGCAAAAAACAGTCCGACAGCCGTTCCGGCCAGGGAGCCTGCTATTCCTATCATAACAGATTCATAAATCATTGAACGGTAAACATGACCCTTTTCCTCTCCCATAGCCAGCCTGATCCCTATCTCCCCGTAACGTCTCAATCCTCCCAGCAGACCTGCATTCCAAAGTACAAGCGACATTGCAAATACAAATATTGCTGCCACATAAGCGGACCAGTATTTTGACATGCTGACATACATCGACATGTTGGCCTGCTGCCCCAGGCTTACCATCTCGGGTACAAACTCACCTTTATCGGCCTCAAACAACTTATTGAAATGTGCCGCATCAGCAGCAGCCCGGGAATCATCATAATACCCGTCGTCAAAAAAACCTGTAATCTCACCTGCAGCGTCTAGCATATTCAGGGCCAGCCTTACATCCCTGATATCGGCGAACATGGCTCCCCTGTCCAGTGCATCATAACCGACCGACACTGTTCCTGATATAATAAAGTTATAGAATGCCATGCTGCCATTCATTCCTGAACTTATTAGGGTTACCGTATCTCCCGGATTAACCCCGAGTTTCCTGGAAAAATCCTCTGTTATCAGTATCTGTCCCCGTTGCGACGGGAGCTTTCCCCTGACAAGTGAACGATCAAGGTTAAGCCTTTTGACCTCCATGGAATTTTTTCCAAGCAAGTCAAGCCCTATACCGGTAACCGGCCCCTGGGACCTTGTTTCTCCGTTTTCATCAGGTACATCCAAAAGACCTCCGAAATGTATTCGGGGCGACCATTGTACTTTTGGAAACATCTTCTTAAGGCTGTCAACCAGAGAAGCCACATCCGTCAGTGCAAGATCATTCGGTACCTGGTCTGCATCTTCGGCATATGCCCTTGTCATAACCTTCAGGTGACCAGTAAAAAACCTGGCATTTACATCGATCGTATCGCCCATCAGACCGGTTATATAGGCATGCATAAGTACAGTCAGGGCAACTCCTGTTGCCACTACGATAATTGGCAGGCGGCTTCTGCTGCTGTCTCTTATGAGTCCCTTTAACAGAAATTTTATCATTGTATTCTCCCCCTTAAAGCTTCAGTTGGATTCATTTTGGCTATTCTCCTTGACGGCAGGTAGCTTACTACCGCCGTTGTAAGCATCACAAGGAGTACAGTCGCAATCACAAGTCCAGCACTGTAAACCGGGTACAGTGTCTGGGCAATAGCTACCCCAAACTGGCTGGAATCGATCGGAAGAGTCCATCCGTGTTTTGCCTGGTATATCATTAAAGGCAAACCATAAGAGGCTGCCAGCAATGCAGCAAAGACCGAGTGCATTGTACCTTCAACAGTAAACAAACCTACGACCTCCCTCCTGGTATATCCAAGTGCGATATAAGTTCCTATTTCCTTCTGCCGGCGGAAAATCGAAAGAACCTGCGTATCAAAAATTGCCAGCATAGCCAGTAGAAGAAGAATAAAATACAGAATTGACTGGCCCGTGGATTTCATCTTAAGCATCTCATCAATGGAAGCCGTTAAAACTTTTTCCGGCTTATCGACCCAGCCCGGTATTACAGGCCTGTTGATTTTACTGTCACGGTATGTCAGTATTGTAGCTTCGCCAGGAAGACCAAGCATAGACTGGAGTTTCTTAAGAGGAACATAGATCTGTCCCTGATCGGCTGAAGGGACACTTACATTAAAAATTCCCGTGATAAGAACATCAGAAGCATCAAATGTGCCATTGGCGTCTCTCCACTGGAGTGTGGCTCTGTCGCCTACACCCATCTTCAGGTCACGTGATGTCGCTGCACCAATCACGGCAGGTATTGCATCTGTCATTACGGTATCAAGCTTCTGAGTAGGCAACAGCAGTAGTTTCTGATCAGGACTTATGCCCTTAATCCGTATACTCTGTATCCTTCCCTGGGGGTAAATGGAGCCCTGGCTTACCAGGACGGGTACCATGTCACCTTTTTCAATTTCGTTGTCGAATATGGAAGGTATGGGTGCATGGCTCTCCCTCCAGGTAAAAGGATCATACGGATCATATTTCTCCTGCCAGTATTGCCCTCCTCCTATTTCCCATTTTGCCATGTCATTCTTTGACTGACGGTCCCATCCTGCCATAACGCCTTTCATCCAAATTATCACCACGAACGAAAATGACAGGACTATAGCATTAAGCCAGGTTCGCAGTCCTGCACCTATAAGGTTTCTGAATGCCAGTACTATTGCCAGTTTCATATCAAATGATTTTAATTGTTTTGAATTTCATCATTGGCTACTCGTCCGTCTACCAGGAATATCCTGCGTTTAAGATAGGAAATGACCTTATCATCGTGTGTTGCAAAGAGAAATGTGGTATTAAGCTCCCTGTTAAGCTTTTCCATTGTCCGTAGTATATTATGTGAATTCCCGGCATCCAGGTTAGCTGTCGGTTCATCGGCAAGCACCACCGAGGGTTTCTTCACCATAGCCCTTGCAATAGCCACCCTCTGACATTCACCACCGGAAAGCTGGGGAGGTTTAGACCTTACTTTGTCGGTCAGACCAACCCATTCAAGAGCATCCATCACCATTTTTCTTCTCTCATTTACTCCGTATTTAAGCAGAAGTAGAGGAAATTCAACATTCTCATAAACTGTGTGTACCGCAAGAAGGTTATAGCTCTGAAAAATAAAACCCAGACTCTTCTTCCTGAGCAGAGCTGACTCCTTCGCCGAAAGATGACCAATATGTTTATCGAGTACAATAACATCTCCGGATGTGGGGGTGTCAAGTGAACCAATAATATTCAACAGGGTTGTCTTACCCGACCCGCTGGGACCAATCAAACCCGCAAATTCACCCTGTGAAAAAGTAAGGTCTATTCCATTCAGGGCAGTAAACTGTCCTTTTCCCACAGGAAAACTTTTAATTAGCTTTTCCGTTTTTATTACAGGAGGATTTTCCATTGTTTCTGTATTAATGATTGAAAACAAACATTACCTGTATACCCTTGCCGGTAAAAAGGCTTGCCGAACCGGTATGTGCAGGAAGAATAATTGTATCAGGATTCCAGTAAGCCATTAAGTAAAACGTAATACGATCATACTGTCTTTGCCATGTCATAAAATTATAGCTCTTTCTGTCCGACCAGTCGTAATATATTATTGCGCTTAAATTATCTATTATACCAACAGGGTATCTCATTGTAAGAAGTGAAAAGACAGCTTTATTTCCAAAAGTAAAAGCCTTTTCATCATAAGAAGCAAGAAGTTGTTCATATGCCATATAGACCCCGTTACCAATATTGATAGTGTAATCTGCTCCGGCATCCAGCGCCACCTGATTTGTATATAGTCCGACATTTTTTCTCTTATTGGTGTAAGAACCTTCCAGCCATAAACCGGCAACAAGATCCCATTTCACATCAAATCCGAATTTATTCTCCGGTATATGTGAGTATTCTGTAATTCCGCCTCCCAATCCCCTGCTGTCAGCTACCCTGTGATGATATGTGAAAGCCATCTCTCCCTTTGGCACCGGAACCTGTATCCTGCCCCCGAATTCCGGAAATCCCGTATTTACCGGAATGGTCTCCCACCCTCTCACACCTTTATTGCCGTATAATGACCAAAACCATATGTTTGAATTGTTGAGAAAATAATACCTGGCAAGCAACCCGTACACTCCATCTGTAAGCTGAAGCGGATCGCGCGGGTCTATCTGATCAAACCACATCAGAGGTCTTAACATCATTGCAGATCCGAAATTTAGTTTTTGTAACCCGAGCCTTATCTCAAGCTGTCTCGTTGAATACCGTACCCATCCCCTGTATGGTTTCAATTTGCCCATGTAATAGAGAGAATCGAAAGGATGAAGACTTCCGTTCCCGTAAATATTGACTGACAACTCCGCATCAAACAACCTGTCTTTACCGGTTTCTCTCCTGTAATCAAACTGCGGGATATAACGAATCCCCCCTGCCAGTGGAAGGGGATTAGACGGATTAATATTGAACCACGATGATGCCTGCCCGCTGAAACGAATACTGTCCTGACCTGAAAGAGAGGCAGGCAGGATTAATAGGACCAATATCAAAAGCAGCCTGGCAGACATGACATTTCAGCTTTCAGGAGTTATTCCGTATGTTATTAAATTTATGAATTCCATAATAAGATCCTGTGGATTATCATATAATTGAAGCAATTCTTCATCAGTTATCATTGCCGCAAGCTTCTGAGACATAATCATAAGGAATTCCGGTTTGAAACTCTTCCTGAACATGCCCTTTTCCTGCGCATACCTGAAACCTTTTATAATCTCGCCCCATATCCGCCTGTTTGTTTCTTCTACAAAAAGCTGCAAATCCGAACCTTTGCTATCGTACAGATCCACAAGAAACTCCCTGCTGATATTCTCGGTATTTTCCATCTTCAGCATAAGGAGGTTTTTCATCTTCTCAGATGATGATTCTTCAGATTCAATAATCCCGTAGAACCTTACAAGAGCCTTTTCCACAAGGTTATCGTAAATAGTCTTTACAAGATCAGTTTTGTTGTTGAAGCACCTGTAAAATGTCATCCTGCTTACCCCCGCTTCCTTACAAATATCATCAGTACTTACTCTCTTTATTCCGTATTTCCAGAAGAGCTTCCTGCCTGCATCCAACAACAAATCCCTTTTCAAACAATTCTTTTTCATGTTTCAAACATAAATCAATGTTACAAATATAGTAATTATTTACATTTTATGTAATATTTTATATTAAATTTAACATTTTATAAAAATATCTGACAAAGTGCCTTGCGGGGACAAGGTATAAAGCAAATTCATCAAGTCACACACATACGGCTGTATTACTGCACTTTAACAAATTACCCACAATATGTAACATTCAAATCAGTAGGTATAAAAGGGCAGGTAAATCATTTAAGCATTCGTGCAGGCCAGAATAACCTGTTACTGTAAAGTCTGTAGAAAGGTATTTTTTCAGGACCGAAAGACTCCATAAAAGAAGCTACCGAAGGGATGGAAGACCCGGCAAAATCAAGAATAGTACGTGTCTGTGCCGCTTCTTTTATAAGCTCATTAACAACATAATAACCAATTCTTCTGTCGCGGCTCTGCGGAGTATTGACAACCAGAAGCATTGTTTTATTGCCTTTAGTCTCTACTATAAAAACGCCATAAATTATTCTTTTCCTTGATGTTCTTACACCTATAATACGGCCTTTTTTATTCTTAATACAAAAGTGCATAAGGTTCCGGAGCCTGTTATAATCCCGGATTTTTATACCTTTTATTTCCCTGCCCTTATTTACTATAAAGAGATCTATCAGTTCATCCGGAGTTATATCGGTTACAAGTTCCGGTTTTTTCCTGGATGCTGAATCGATATTGCGTTTGCAATGGGATGAAAAATTATTATGGAGTATTTCGTAAGGTTTTAACAGATCGAGTTCATAATTAATTTTTCGTGATATCCGGAATCCTTTTACAAGGCCGGCTTCTCCCACGCACAGGTCAATGAGCCTGTAGAAATCCGGCAAGAACTCAAGAAATTCATGAATTGAGAGATCGGCTGGTTTATCGGGCGAAAACACACCGAGCTGCTGCAGGAAAATTGGCGTTGCAATATAGTGTATACCATATTTTTTAAATCCGGGCAGAGGGAAAACCGAGTCATAATCATCGTCAACGAGGGCCTGCCATCCGGGTGCCATAATATCGAGGTACCACGAATAGGCATAAGGTTTTACTCCCGGTGAGTTCCTGATGCAGTTATCCCACTGTTCCCTGTCTATCTCATTATTGTTATAAAAAACTATCATGACGCCAGTGTTCTGAGAATTGTTTCAAATGTATCCCGCCAGCCACGGCAATCATCATTTTCAAGCAGGTAGGTGTTATGCCATATGGATATGAAAAGACCGCCTGCCTTCCTTGTTTCCGTTATAAGGTTTAATATAACCTGCAATGCGGAATCAGGATCAGCTTCCTTGTAATGGAAAAGTGTGGCATCCATCACCTGGAATGGAACAATTTTAAGGCGTGTAGGTTCATTCTTCAGGAGGTCATAAAACAAGAAAGGGCGTGCGATACCTGCCCTAAAGCCTGGTTCATCTGCATATCCAAGGGAATAATCCTCTTCTATTCCCGCCCTGATGAGATTATTGTACGACCCAGGAATATTAAATCTCAGGTAATGAAACCTGCTTCTTTTTATATCCTTTCCAGCTATACTTTTTAGTCGTGAAAGTTCACCTGATATAGTCTGATATCTTTCAGAAGCATAGTAGGAAGGATGCAGACCTGTTTTGTACTTTGCAGATAAAGCGCTGATAAGATTCCTGTAACCTTCGTTTTTCCATGAAGGGTTTTTATCATATTCTGAATAATCCCCAACCGGAATGAAAAAATGTGTATCAGTACTGTATTCAGCTGCTTTTCCGGTAATAAAATCGAACACATCAAAAGGATCCTTCCCGTTTCCTGTCATTGTCCTGTACCTGTCTGCAGCATGCCTGTCACTGTTTGTCAGATCCCTGATAAAACCGCCAAGTGAGCGAACAAGATTTCTGCCCTTGTATGCAAATGCCTGGTCAATATCAATTGTCAGAAGTGATTTAAAATTATTGCTCCTGAAAACCATTGAATTGAACTTCTTCAGAAGAACCCTGGCAAATTCCTTTGCCCAGAGGTCAACCACAGGTTTGTCCAGAAATCCGTTTGTGAAAGCAAGTGAAGATGAAGCCCGGTATCGTCCATGTTCATCCGGATTATCATCCTTATATTCTTCATACCTAGTTATAAGCCAGAATGATGCTGCAAAAATATCAAAAGGCAGATCAGAGCCGTGTTCAGTCTGAAAAAAGACTGGTAATTCTCTCCAGGAAGATATCGTAAGATCCTGATGTGAAATGTCTTTTTCAAACAGGATATGATGTGGAATTATGTTGAAAGCTCCGGGAATTTTTTCACTTGAATAGTTTATAATATGATTCTTACCCAGTTTTCTTTTATCGGTGACTGTTTCCCAGTTCAGGCCAAGAATATCGCCAAGGATTACAGACGCAATATAATGCAGTCTTGGTGAGTCTGCTGAACTGAATATTTTAACAGGTCTGGATTCCATGTATACAAATTTATGTATTTACGAATTATATAACTTAATAATATTGTGGATTTTATAAACATTTTATACCTGCTTGTTATTTGAATAAAATGATTATCTTCGCGACCTTATTAACTATGTGACTTTCAGGAAGCGTCGCCGGTCATTTTGCGGTATCATAAGCTTAAACTGTTCCTCTCAGGAATCACACCCCCCGCTCCGGGAATCACAACATAATCTATAACGATGGTAACTTTTGAAGAGATGGGATTTACACCTGGCATTTTAAATGCTGTCAGGGACCTGGGATTTGAGCAGCCTATGCCTGTTCAGGAAAAAGTAATCCCTGTCATGCTTTCTGATGAAAGAGATATAATAGCACTTGCACAAACGGGTACAGGAAAAACGGCAGCCTTCGGACTGCCACTGATACAGACTACAGATACTACACAGGCTTATACTCAGGCTTTGATCCTTTGTCCGACAAGGGAACTGTGCCTTCAAATAACAAACGACCTGAATGATTTTGCAAAGTTCACAGGGCATTTAAACATACAGGCTGTCTACGGCGGAGCAAGTATTGAAAACCAGATAAGGGGTTTAAAAAAGGGAGCTCATATTATCGTGGCCACTCCCGGACGGCTTATTGACCTGATAAAAAGGAAAGCTGCCAGATTAACCTCTGTGAATACCGTTATCCTGGATGAAGCTGATGAGATGCTAAATATGGGTTTTCTCGACAGTATCAATGAAATCCTTGAAGAGGTTCCCAGGGAACGGAGAACATTGCTTTTCTCAGCCACTATGTCAGCTGAAATAGCATCCATTGCACGGAAATACATGACTGACCCGGTAGAGATTACTATAGGTACGAAAAACTCATCGCCGGTTAACCTCAGTCATGGCTATTACCTTGTTCATGCAAAGGATAAATATAAAGTACTGAAAAGGATTGCAGATTCCGAACCGGATATATACGGTATTATTTTCTGCCGGACCCGAAAGGATACACAGGAGATAGCCTCCAGGCTCATCGACGACGGGTATAATGCTGATGCCCTGCATGGCGATCTCTCACAGGCACAGCGCGATACTGTGATGCAGAAATTCAGGCTCAGGAACATCAGGCTGCTTGTGGCTACCGATGTAGCTGCCAGGGGACTCGATGTGGATGACCTTACTCATGTTATAAACTACAGCCTTCCGGAAGATACAGAAGTCTATACTCACAGAAGCGGACGCACCGGCAGAGCAGGAAAGACAGGTGTATCTATATCAATAGTTCACCTTAAGGAAAAACGGCTTCTTTATGAAATTGAGCGCAAGGTAAAGAAACAATTCCTTGCAATGACAGTGCCGACAGGCAAGGAGATTTGTGAAAAACAACTTTTCAACTGGGTCGCCAGGCTGGAGACTGTTGAAACCAGTCACCAGGAGATTGAGAAGCTTCTTCCTGAGATAAAGGAAAAACTATCGGGTCTCGACAGGGAAGAACTGATAAGAAGAGTAGTTTCTTTACAGTTTGACAGGTTCCTCGACGATTACAGGAACGGAGAGGACATTATCACTCCTGTTTCCTTTAATGATGGTGAAGGCAAACATGGTAATCAAAAGGGAAAGAAAGGGCAGTTCCCCGGAAAATATACAAGGATGTTTATTAACCTGGGTAAATCAGATGGTTTTTATCCGGAACAGCTCATCGAACTTATAAATACAAATACAAGAGGAAGAAAGATACCCATTGGGAAAATAGACCTCATGAAATCATTTTCATTTTTTGAAGTAGGGGAAGGTCATTCGGATGATATATTAG
Organism: Bacteroidales bacterium; assembly: GCA_046706305.1. GTDB lineage: Bacteria > Bacteroidota > Bacteroidia > Bacteroidales > VadinHA17 > LD21. The sequence goes on along the minus strand of JBJKPQ010000179.1, from coordinate 12,888 downwards.
CTTCCTTAAGGAAAGCCCGTTTCATGAACAGGAAAGTTGTTGTGGAAATTGCCCAGGAAAAACCTGCCAATAAAGAACCGGGTAATGAAAGGAAAAGAAAAGACAGGCCGGGGTATAATTCAAAACCCTCCAAAAACCATGGTAAAGCCGCAGGTAAAGAGAGAAAGTACAGGCGGCATTAAGCAATAAAGAACAGGGCATACTTTACTTTTTTACAGGCTCCTGAACCTTTGTGATGAAAAGTATCATCGATAAAACAGCGATAAGAGCTCCGAAGCCAAAAGCTACGGTACCTCCGTATCCGGGAAATACCCGGTCAAAATAGCTGTAGAGAAAGCCAAAAATAATACTTGCGGGCAGTGCTCCCAGTCCAATTGAAAAATTAAACATGCCAAAGGCAGTGCCTCTCTTTTCGTCACTCACCATATCAGCTACGAAGGCCTTTTCAGCTCCTTCGGTAAAGGCATAAAAAAGTGCATAAACAGCAAACAGGACAAAAGTAGCGATAACCTGCAGGTCCGGCCCAAGGAACACAAGAAGGGCGAAGGATAAGTACACAAACGCATAGATAATCCAGCCGGTGACAATCACTGCTTTTCTGCCTGTCTTGTCGGAGAGTGTGCCCAGGGGGGTGGAAAAAACAACTTTTATGATGTGAAAGAATGACCATACAAGTGGAAGAAACAGGATATTAATTACCTCAGTTCTTACTGTCTCGTCGCCAAATGCAGCAATCATTCTGTGAAGAGCTGGAACACTGTTAACAAGGTCTGTTACAGCTCCGCTCCTTTGAATGGCTTCTTCGACTCTGAAAAGCAGAAAAGCATCTGATGAGTTACCGAGTGTGAAAAGGATCATTATAATGAGGTAATTTCTGAAATTTTTGTCAAGAGACCTGGGAGAAAAGGTAAATGGTTTGCCCTGCCGGCTTTTTAATTCCGGTTCTTTAACAAACAGAACAAGTGTAAGTACAGCGAGTATACCCGGAACTATTGCAAGGAGGAAAGTCCATCGCAGGGCAGCAACGGGATCAGACAGATGAAAAACGATAAAAAGGATAAGAAGAGCTAATATTGCAAGCAAAGGACCTATTACGGCACCAGCATGGTCCATTGCCCGTTCAAATCCATATGCCTTTCCCCTTATGTCATTATCAACAGACGAGGCAATAAGAGCATCGCGGGGGGCAGTCCTGATTCCTTTTCCCACCCTGTCGGTCAAACGGATGATTATAATTTGCCAGGCAGCTGCCACAAGGCCCGTCAGTGGCCGTACAAATGAAGAAATGGCATAACCGGCGACAACAAGTATTTTTCTCTTTCCTATTTTGTCGGAGATTATACCGCTTACAAGCTTTAACAGTGCTGCTGTCGACTCGGCCACCCCCTCAATTATTCCAAGAAGGACAGCGCCCGATCCAAGCGCTGCAACAAAGACCGGTATAAGCGGGTAGATCATCTCTGTGGCCGCATCGGTAAAAAGGCTTACAAGCCCCAGCATCACAACAACTTCGGGTATTGTCTTTTTCACCCTCATAACCTCTTATGGATTAAAGGCAATCAGTCTATCTTTTAAGGTAATCATCAAAAACCACCTGAAGATAGGCTTTCCCAAGACTATCTGCAAGAGCGGGATCTTTTCCTTCGCTCAGAATTGTTTTCCTCTGCTTAAGATCATAACTGACTGATGACGAGTCGGTAACAAAACCAAAACCCTCATTAAAAGTATAAAAGGCAAATGAATTGGATTTAGCGCTGAACATATCCTTTGCAAAACGGAAATCATTTTTTATGCCCATCTGATTGAGAATGGTTTCCGGTATATCCACCTGGCTTCCTGTTTTCCGCACAAGCCTCCCTGTTGCTGACAACGCTCCCCCGGTCCATATCATAGGTATCCTGAAGACATACTTTGTATAAATAGGCATGTCGCTTGTGATACGTGCACAGTGATCAGCAACCATAACTATCAGCGTATTCTTCCACCAGTCAGTAGTCCTGGCCCAGTCGAGAAATCCACCCAGTGATTTATCAGCATAATAAACAGAATTTTTATATTTTGACATATTATCATTCCCCGGGAAAACCGTTTTCATTGGCACATCAAAAGGCTCATGGCTCGATAGTGTAAGGACAACTTTAAGGAATGGCTCTTTTACAGCTTTCATTGAATCCTCAAGTGCACCGAACATGATATGATCATGTACACCCCATTTGGAATTATAAAATTCCGAACTGAAATTATCCTTTGTAATAACAGACTGAAAACCTGACCCGATAACAAACGAATTGAAATTGGCAAAATTAATCTCACCTCCGTACCAGAAGGAGCTATGGTAGCCCATACCCGTCAGAATTTTTACGATACTGGGGAGTGATTGCGTTTTTTTAGGTTCCTTTATTATCGATTGTGCAGGTTGGGCAGGGAAGCCGTCAAGTATTGCAGGTAAGGCCTTGTCGGTCCTGGTGCCGGAAGCATAAAAGTTAGTGAACAGGATTCCTTCTCTGGCATACCTGTTCAGGTTTGGTGTCACCGTTGAGTCACCACCAAGCGGACCGACCAGATAACCACTGAAGCTTTCCAGTACAATAATCATAATATTCGGCCTGTCCGTGTTAAGTACTCTCTCCGGACTATTCCCTGGAAACACAAGAGAATCGACAGCGGTTCTAGCATTTTTTATGTCGCCAAAGACATAGGGGTTCTTTACCGGCTTCTCCGTAAAGGCTGTCGTACCAACATTCCACACTGCATTAACTGCTGTATGGTTAAGAAACATTTTATTGCTGAAATAAACAGTGCCTGCATTGATTGGCGCCAGACCAATTCCACCCCTGACAGGAATCAAAAGAGATCCAAGCAGAATAAGAAAAAGAGGAATTGCGGGAAGCCAGTAACGTGGTCTTTCGAAATTATCAAACAGCCTGTTTATGTACTTGTTATACAAGTATATAAATAAAGCCGACATCAGCAAAACAGACAGTATAAATAAAACAATTTTCAAATTGCTTACCGAGGCCATTGCTTCAGCCGGAGTTTTCAGATATAACATAGGAGTATAATCCATGCGAAACCCCCAGTATGAATAGAGGTTTGCATCGGAAACTATTATCACTGAAGAAAAGACAACAAGGAACCATGTATAATATTTAAGTGCTGTCTTATACCAGTTTCCGTTGAAATAAAGGCCGGGTACCGAAAATAAAAGCGGTAATATCATATAGTAACCGGTAGTAGAGATATCAAGGGCCGAACCATGATAGAAAGTGGCAAGCAGCTGCACAAAATCATAGCGAAAAGAGTTATGATACTGAAAAACAATGAAAAACAGGCGGGCAAAATAGAAAAATACCAGCCAGAAAACGGCATACAACAAAAGTGCTTTAAGTCTTTTTATCATAATAATATCATTTACTTTTTACCCTTACTAACTTCGTACTTCTGTAGAACAATATCAATGAAGAGGTTATTATGGCCATTCCCGTTATTGTAAGCCAGTCAGGCTTCTCCCCGGGGACAAAAAGCCAGCTTAACACGGCGCCAACGACGGGAATAATAAACTTCCAAAGGTTAAGTTCGGATACTTTAACTCCCGGACGCTGTAATAAACGGTACCATAAAGAAAAAGCAAACGCGGCCATAAAGCTAAGCCACAACAAGATAAGCCAGTATTCCGTTGGAAAATTACTACCGGGAGTCTCAATAGCCAGTGAAAGCAGAAAGATAGAAAGCCCCCCTGTAAACAACGACACTGAGCTAAGGACCATTGGATTCATGCCGTTACTCTTTACCGATACAAGCACGTTACTGGTTGCAGTAGCAATGTTACCAGCCAGTATTAGAATTACACCAACAAGTTCAAGTGCGGTACCCAGGTCAAAAACCTGCCTTCCCCCGCTTATAAGTACTACGCCGAAGATACCGAAGAAGATTGTAAAGAGCTTTTTGCCTGTCATTTTATCGTCTCTTGTCATAAGCGAAGCGACCACTGCCGTTACAAGAGGCTGCGAACCGACAATCACGGCACCCAGGGCCCCGGGAACCAGGCTCATACCTTTATAAAAAAATGCATAATTGAGAAAGGTCTGGAATAAAGTAACCCAAGCCACAAGCTTCCAATGCTGCCTTACCATCTTAATAAAAGCATGTGGTTTAACAGTGAAGGGCAGTATCATAAGACCTGCGAGCATAAATCGTATCCCCGCAAAATGGAATGGTGTATCATATTGCAGGCCTATCTTGATACATGCATATGCTGTCGACCAGAAGAGGCAGGCTATGATTGCCCAGAAGATTGTGTTTCCTTTGCTGTACAAATCATAAAAATTATTGCCTGCAAATATCTGAAAAAATCATTGATCTCCGGTATTCCATTCGGGCGGATTAATACCTAAAAGATTTTTTACAAGAAAATCCCTCCTCTTTCTCTCCCCGTAAACACCGCCGCTTGTATGTTTCATACCCGGAAGGAAGACATATTCGAAATCCTTATTGGCTTTAATAAGCGCATTTACAAGCTGCATCGTTGATGTAGGATCAACATTATTATCCATTTCACCATTAAGCAGCATCAGTTTCCCTTTAAGCCTCCATGCATTTTCAACATTCGACGATTCTGCATACTCCCTGCCTACCGGCCATCCCATCCACTGCTCATTCCACCACATCTTATCCATCCTGTTGTCGTGACAGCCACAGGAAGCTACTGCGACCCTGTAAAACTCAGGGTGAAAAAGAACTGCACCGGCAGCATTCTGGCCTCCTGCGGAGGTGCCATATATACCTGTCCTGCTCAGGTCCATATATGGATATTTCCTGGTTGCTGCCTGCATCCAGAGTATCCTGTCAGGAAATCCTGCATCCCTGATATTCTTCCAGCAAACATCATGGAAGGCTTTCGACCTGTTGGAAGTTCCCATACCATCTATCTGTACAAGAATAAATCCAAGTTCTGCCATCTGATGCATACCATTTATAAGCGGCCGGAAACTTTTAGGGACAAAGCTGCTGTGAGGGCCTGCATAAATATACTCTATTACAGGATATTTCCTGGATGGATCAAAATTGGATGGCCTGATGATGATACCCCATATATCAGTTATGCCATCCCTCCCTTTTGCCACGAAGGGTTCCGGCAGCCTGATACCTGTTGCAAGCAGATCAGAAATATCAGCCTTTTCCATAACCATAAGCTGTTCTCCATCGGCTGCCCTCCTGAGTACTGAAACCGGAGGTGAGTCAACTTTCGACCATGTGTCGGTAAAATATTTCCTGTCGGGCGAAAAAACGGCCCTGTGGTTACCGTCACCATCGGTAAGCCTGACAAGGCCGGTACCATCAAAATTAATCCTGTAATAATTGATAAAATACGGATCTCCCGGTTCTCTTCCTCCTGCCTCAAATACGATCTGCCTGTTTTTCTCATCAACAAAAGTCACATCTCTTATTACCCAATCTCCTTTGGTGATCTGGTTCTTAACAACACCAGACGATGAATCATATAGGTAGAGATGATTCCATCCATCTCTTTCCGACGCCCATATAATCTCATCTTCAGGTTCCATATCATACCTGTAGTATTTTCCGCTGTAATCGATAAAAGTGTCGGACGTTTCATTTATTATTATCTTATGTTTTCCCGTGGCAGCGTCCACCCTTATAACCTGGAATAACTGGTGCCCCCGCTTATTGTACTCAAAAGTAAAAAAAGAATTATCCTTACTCCACTTAATGTTATCAACCGAATACTGGTTTGGTAATATCGACTCATCCAAATAAATATGCTTAAGTGAACCAAGGTCGAAAAGCTGTGGGAATTTCTGTGGAATGGCGTCACCTGGTTTTTGGTACTCGTATGAGAAATGCTTAGGCTGAAGTTGATCTTCGGGTGATGATTCAATGTACCAGATCATATGTTTTTCAGCCGGAACAACAAGGCTGGATACAAGTTTCCGCGAATCAGGAGACCATTTTATGTAAGATGAATAATATTTACCCAGTCCTCCGTCATTACTAAGCTGGTACTCCTTCTTACTAATGTTGTCTTTCACATAGACATTGAAGTTTTTAATAAAAGCTGTCCACTTTTTATCAGGAGATAATACCGGACCATTACCCAGTTCATCCCTGAAACCCCAGTCCCAGTCTCTTCTTCGATGGTCTTCTGTTACAGTATCTTTCTTTTCGATACTGTAGTTTTTCAGATTGCAGATCCAGTTATAATTATCAAACTGAAAGGCAAATCCCGACATTTCATCTGAAAAAAGAATATTGCTTACCGGCAGTTTACCCGGAACTACTTTCTTACCTGTTACTGCTTCCAAGGATTTAGCAAATCTGACCTGATCAAATGCAGGTTTCCTGGTAAGTTTTTCAGCATTGACTATCATGTATTGAAGACCATTTCTTGTATTGGTCTCATAATATAAGTTACCGCTTTTTCCTATCCATGCCTGATTAACAATATCGTTAAAAACCTTCCCCGAAACTAATTTGTTAAGTGAATCGGCCCTTTTATAATCGTCGGCAGTGCCCTGCGAATAGGATCTGACTGTTAAAATGAATACAGATGTAAGTAAAAATGTAAGCAGGAAAGTCTTTTTCATTTGCTGATATATTTGATTTATTTTCCATAGGTGAGGCTTATTGCATCACTCTCTACCTCAGGATAAATGTAACAGAATTTGATGTCATTTTTGATATGAAGAGATCAGAATATTTAATAGTTTTGTTAGTAATTCAGCACAGCAACGATGACTATTGCAGAATATATTGCCAATCAGCTTTTTATCAACGGAGTGAGATATGTGTTCGGGATCCCCGGCGGACCTTCAATTCCATATATGGAAGCTTTCAGATCAGCCGGAATTGAATTCATTCTTACTTCCAATGAAGCATCCGCCGGAATTATGGCGGATGTAACAGCGCGGCTTACAGGAACGACAGGCATCTGTCATGCTACCTTTGGTCCGGGGGCCACAAATATTTCAACCGGAGTGGGAGAAGCCCTACTGGACAGGTCACCTGTTATTGTCTTCACAAGTGAGATGGGTGACGAGATGTTGAGAAGGACAACACAAATGAACATTGACCACCAGAAACTTTTTGAACCGCTGGTCAAAGCAACCATGAGGTTGTCACAGGATAATGTTGCTGATGTGATGAACGAAGCACTTCGCCTGTGCCATGAATCTTACCCTGGTCCGGTTCATATCGGCTTGCCGGCCGGTCTGGCAGGGATTGAGACTGATGCAGTGCCTAATGTAGTGATGCCTGCTGCTGCAGGATACTTTCATAATGACATACACAAGGTTATTTCACTGCTTGAAAAATCACGGAGACCGTTACTGGCTGTAGGTCTTACTGCCGCTCGTCTTAATGTCCGCGACCATCTCCTGTCATTTATCGATCAATACCGCATTCCCGTGATTGTCACACCCATGGCAAAAGGCATTCTGGAGGAAGACCATCCCTGCTATGCCGGTGTTCTTTTTCACTCCCTTAGCGATTTTATTGAGGATCTTTATGAGAAAACCGACCTTGTAATCGGACTGGGATACGACCAGGTTGAATTCAATTATGAATCCTGGATGCCTGATGTGCCGCTCGTTCATTTTGATACAAAACAGACAGATCTTCCAGCAAAAGGTTTGGTTGCTCCATATTGGGGCCCGCCTGAGGAATGGTTCAGCGTCCTGAAGAATCTCAATCGCGGATCTCTTGTCTTCGAGGAATCGTTATTAAAGAGTATACGTGACGAGATGGAATCTGTCTTTATGGGTTTCACCGGTCATTTTGGCCCGGTAGCAGCAATGAAAATACTATACGATGAATTACCATCCGACACAATAATTACATCCGATGTGGGATCTCACCTGCATCTCCTGGGCCAGTTCTGGAGGACAGGGGGCAGAAACAACATACTCATGACCAATGGCTGGTCGGGAATGGGCTTCGGCATTCCCGCAGCGCTCGCTGCACAGATGAACGACAGGGACGGGACAGTGGTTTGCGTGACAGGCGACGGCGGGTTCCTTATGATGGCCGGAGAACTAATTACTGCCAGAAGGTATAATCTGCCTGTGATAGTAGTTGTATTCTCTGACGGCGAACTTAATCTTATCAAGGTTAAGCAGTCGTGGAAAAACATTTCGCCTTACGGAACACTCCTTTACCAGGGAGAGCTGTTTGACTCTGATGTTTTTCTTGGCATCAAAGTCTTAAAAGCATGGTCGTCTGAGAGCATGAGAAAGGCAGTAACGGATGCACTTGCCGTTAATGAGCCGGTAATAATAAACGCAGCCATCGACCCTGAAGATTATAGATGGCTTATTGTACGCCGCTAGATTTGCAGTTAGCCACTACCACTTACGATATGTTCCCCTAACAGCCTATTCCCCTTCCTTCCTGCTTGTTTTTGAATCGGCGGCAGTCTTTGTGGTTTTTGCCTTGCCCGATGCTTTGACGGTTTTAGCAGCTTTTTGTTTTTTTTCAGTTTTGTCTGCTTTAACCTCACTCACCTCTTTCTTCTCAGTGGCAGTTTTTGTTGTTTTTGCTTTAGCCGGTCCGTTATCCTTCATTACGGCTGCAGAACCGGTACTTTCTTTTTCCTTAACCGGTTTTGTATCTTTTTCTCCCTTTTTCTTTGTCACTTTTTCAGCGCTGACTGCCGGTATCATGGATTTTTTCCGGCGACGCCTTACTCCGTAAGAGCCAATTACTATCTTGCCTCTTCTTGATTTTCTATCACCTTTGCCCATATTAATCTGGTATTGGTTAGTTTTTTTTGTTCCTTTCAGGGAATTCAAGCAAAGTTAATAAAATTCTTTACTTTTATCAGGCTTTACAGATTTAAGCATTCATTACCCTAAAAAACAACCAATTACAAAAAAAATGAGTTATTGCAGCTATATCAGGACACTTTCAGGCGATTCCCTCAGTCTGCATAAGGAATACCACGATAAACACTATGGATTTCCAATCAGCGATGACAACAGGCTTTTTGAAAGACTTATGTTCGAGATAAACCAGGCAGGCTTAAACTGGATCCTTATTCTTAAAAAACAGGATAATTTCAGAAAAGCCTTTGATAATTTCAACATTGAAAAAGTAGCTTCTTACGGAGATACTGACTTTGAGAGATTGATGAATGACAAGAATATCATTAGAAACAGGCTTAAGATAAGGGCTGCAATCGACAATGCCAGGATAATAATCGGGATTCAGCAGGCTTCAGGATCATTCAGAAACTGGCTCGATGTTAATGCAAAAAATCACACATCACTAGAAGAATGGACCAGGCTTTTCAAAAAGACTTTCAGGTTTACCGGGAGTGAGATAACTAATGAATTTCTCATGAGTACTGGTTATCTTCCGGGAGCTCATGATAAAGATTGTCCTGTATATAAAGAAATAGAAAAAATCACAATTAACTATGAGAAGGAAAGACAGGGAAATAACTGATATTACTGAGATGGAATCGGTGATAAAAGCATCAGATGTTTGCAGGGTTGCTTTTGCCGATGGTAACATACCATATATTGTTACAATGAATTTTGGTTATTCAGGTGGTGAGAAACCCTGTCTTTATTTTCACGGAGCTTCGTCGGGAAGGAAGATTGAGATCATCGGTAAGAATAATTATGTTTGTTTTGAAATGGATACTGACCACGAATTATACGGAGGTGATAAAGGATGCGACTGGGGAATGAGATTCAGGAGTATAGTGGGATATGGCCATATCTGCATAGTGGAGGATGACAGCGAAAAGAAGAAAGGCCTTGATTTACTTATGTACCATTATACAGGAATGAACGGATTCATGTATGATGAAAAAAATATGAAAGGTACAAAGGTCTTAAGACTTGACATACTGGAAATGACCGGGAAAAAACGTTAACTTGCAGAAAACTAAAATTAACCCGATATATGGAAACAATGAACGATCTCCGGCTGGCAGTTCTGATAGACGCCGATAATGTACCATACAGTAATGTCAGGGGGATGCTTGAAGAGATTGCCAAATACGGAACTCCTACATTCAAAAGGATTTATGGCGACTGGACAAAACCTGCCAAGAAAGGATGGAAATCGGTGCTGCTTGAGAATGCTATAACACCGATACAGCAATACAGTTACACAACGGGAAAAAATTCGAGCGATTCGGCCCTCATCATAGATGCCATGGATATATTGTATTCGGGAAAGGTCGACGGCTTCTGTATAGTATCGAGTGACAGTGATTTCACAAGGCTTGCCACGCGTCTGAGAGAAGCCGGCATGAAAGTCATAGGCATAGGTGAAAAGAAGACACCTTCCCCTTTTATTATCGCCTGCGATAAGTTCATATACCTTGAGATACTTGCTGCTTCAGATACAAGCCAGGAACAATCTGCAACCGTACCGGACAAAAAAGAGAAAGGCACAGCAAGGAAAAAGAAAAGTGAAATATCTGAATCTCAAAATCCCATGAAGATGGTAAGACGTCTTATTGCATCTTCAACATCTGACCTGGCCGATGAGAACGGGTGGGCATACCTTGGCGACGTTGGTAACCTGATCCTTAAGAAACAACCCGATTTTGATCCCAGGAACTTTGGATTCACAAAACTCACACCCCTGATAAAATCACTTGATTTTGAGATAGATGAAAGGGTGTCAGGACAGGGCCACAGTAAACATATTTATATACGTAATAAGAAAAATACATAGCCCTCCGGTGGCATAAGGGAAATAACAGAAAGTAATCAAAACACTGCCTGTCGAACAATTAAGCCATATCCTTGTTTTAAATAAGTATTTGGTAAGACTGGTTTTCCACACTCTTCAGGTTTAAAAAAAAGAGTAAAAACTCAAAAAGCTACTTAAATACAACAATTTATGACGATTATTATGCGTAATTATTTTTAGATTTCGAAAATTAGTTTGACCTTTGTCACTGTTATATTTACTTAATTATTGAATTATGAACATTTACGTAGGAAGTCTTCATTTTAAAATGAATGAAGCAGAACTTAGAGAAGTTTTTGAAGAGTATGGCGAAGTAACATCCGCTAAAATCATTTTTGACAAATACTCTGGTAAAAGTAAAGGATTTGGTTTCGTAGAGATGCCGAATGAATCTGAAGCAAGAAAAGCTATTGAAGAATTAAACGGTGCTGAAGTTAGCGGCAGAAACATTATTGTTAACGAGTCTATTGAAAGAGCCGACAGGAGAAGTAATTTCAGAGGCGGCGACAACGACCGCAGAGGCGGTGGTCCCAACAGAAGAGACAACTACAGGTAATTAAAAATCTAAGACTATGAAAGGCACTGTTAAATGGTACGACAGGGTTAAAGGTTATGGATTCCTTCAAACTGAAGACCAGAAGGATATCTTTATCCATCGCTCTGGTTTGGAAGTTGCGCATACTGAACTTGAAGCAGGCCAGGCCGTTGAGTTTGAGATTGAGCAGAGAGAAAAAGGACCTGTGGCTGTCAAGGTAAAAAGAGTAGAGTAATTTTATTCAAACTGATAAACGGGAGGCTGTTTAATAATTTTAAAACAGCCTCTTTTTTTTATCTTTTCTGGTCTTCAAGCCTGAAGCCCGGTTCTTCTTTCTGATCTCTGATCATATCGGCAGGGTCATCAAGAGCCGGCGATTCTTTCAGGGCATCCCAGTCGAAGTTTTCATCATATGGTGTAAGTGCTTTCTGAGGATCAAAGATCCTTTTATCAGGAGGCAAAGCAGAATAAGGTGTATAATCAGGTGTAGTGGTGAACATATCCGACAGGTCTGTTGCCCCGGCATCATACTGGTTCAGATACGGAAGTCCAAGAATATTCCAGAACGTTTTAAATATACTCCCAAAACTGTAATGAACGCTGCTGATGTAATTCTTCCTCGCATATGGAGAAATAACCATAAGAACACTGCGATGGGCATCTATATGATCGACACCGTTCTGAGCATCATCCTCTGTTATAAAGACCGCCATGTTCTTCCAGTATGGTGTATGTGAAAGAAACTCAACTATCCTGCCTACTGCCAGGTCATTATCAACCATATAACTTTCCCTGAACGGATATCCGGCATCAGGCCTCTCATCCGCACCATGATCATTTGGAAGTATCACAGTCAGCAGCTGAGGCATTTCCTTTCCATCACCAATCCATTTATTGTTGAATTCTTTAATAAACTGGCTTACCCTGAACTGATCTGGTATGGCCATATTAAATGTAGGATAATCCCTTGATGTTTTGTTATAAAGTGGAGTTGGTAAAGGGAAATTGGCAAATTGTTTTATTCCGGTGTATTTATACGAGGGATCATAGAAAGCAGGTTCAAACATTACACTGAAACCAAAATTATAAAAACTGACATTGTTCCGTTCAAGATGGTCCCACATTGAACCGGATTCGTTGTAATCTTCCGGGTAAATGGCCCCGGCAGCTCCGTTCATACCAAGGCTGCCAGGAGCCCTCGAAGCCGGGTTGTAATTTCTGTTACCACCGTAACTTGCCGGCGTACATGTTTCCACCCATTCGTTGGGATATGTATTTACAAGCCATCTGTGACCATCTGCCGACACGTCCGAATCGACATAAAAATTATCGGCCATGGCAAAATGTGAAGCAAGCTCCAGATGATTTGACATTACTGTGGCATTGGTCACCTTCCTCGTTCCCTCCCTGTTGGAGAAAGTTACATTGTGTCCGTACCTGGCTATTGAAGGATCACCGTTACCTTTTTTTACCTGGCCGAATATCTCGTCGTAAGTACGATTCTCTTTGGAAATAAAAACAATATATTTAATGGGTGAACTCTTCTGTCCACCGTACAGCGGCACAGGATTATCAATCCTCTCTTTAAGTATATCAGAGGCGTACCTTCTGTAAAAATTGTTTTC
>JBJKPQ010000178.1:0-6847 GCA_046706305.1 Bacteroidales bacterium | reverse complement strand
AGTATGGACAATTCAACTGTTGACCAGTTGATTCTCTCTGCGGCACTGGCATCACGTGAGGAAAATAATGATACAATCGATCTGGCTATATTGGGAGGTATGAAGGATAAAAATATATTAAAAGACTATGAAATAATACATTTTCAACCATTTGACCCGGTGCATAAGCGCACTGAAGCTTCTGTTAAGGATATGCAGGGGAGAGTTTTCAAGGTAACAAAAGGAGCCCCCCAGGTCATTCTTTCTTTATCATCAAATGCAAATTCTGTAATCAACAATGTGAATAATGTGGTTAATGAATTTGCTTCCCGGGGTTTCCGATCACTGGGTGTAGCCAGGTCGGAGGAAGAGGGCAAATGGACATTTATTGGTGTTTTACCCCTGTTCGATCCTCCCAGAGAAGATGCACTGGCAACAATTGAAACAGCCGAAACCATGGGTGTCAAAATTAAAATGGTTACAGGCGATTCATTGGCTATAGCCAAGGAAACTGCAAAAAAACTTGATCTGGGTACAAATATCCTGGATGCAGCAGTGCTGGGAAATGTGAAAGAAAACGAGAGTCCCGAAATAACAGAAGAAATCAAAGATGCAGATGGTTTTGCACAGGTCTTCCCTCAGCATAAATTTCATATAGTAGATGTCCTTCAAAAACTTGGACAGATCGTTGGCATGACCGGTGATGGTGTTAATGATGCACCAGCTCTTAAAAAAGCTGACTGTGGAATTGCCGTATCCGATGCTACCGATGCCGCCCGTGCTGCAGCATCTATCGTGCTGATGACGCCCGGCTTATCTGTTATTATAGACGCCATCAAGGAAAGCAGGCGAATATTCCAGAGGATGAATAGTTACGCTATATACCGTATAGCGGAGACCATACGAGTATTGTTGTTTATGACTTTATCTATTCTGATATTTAATTTTTATCCCGTAACAGCAATAATGATAGTCCTTCTGGCATTGTTAAACGATGGACCGATCCTTGCAATAGCTTATGATAATGTTCATTATGAAGCTCATCCTGAAGCATGGAACATGAAGCTTGTGCTACAGATTTCAACAGTACTTGGAGTTATAGGTGTGGTAGCCTCATTTATGCTTTTCTTTCTTGCTGAAAAAGTATTCAAACTGGATCCCGGTTCCATTCAGACTTTTATGTTTCTTAAACTTGCTGTTGCCGGTCACCTTACTATTTTTGTCACCAGGACCAGGGGACCATTCTGGTCAATTGCACCTGCGCCATCTTTGCTTTGGTCGGCAATAGGTTCCAAGGTGCTGGCCACAATAGTGGCAGTTTACGGCTTTTATATGACCCCAATAGGGTGGAAATGGACACTGATTATCTGGACTTATGCCCTTGCCTGGGCGTTTGTTAATGACCGTATTAAACTGCTGGCTTATAAAATCTTTGATAAACCTGAAAAGGATAGCAAATAACAGGCAGGTACCGGTACCTGTCATCAAAAATTTATACCTTAAATTACTATTATGGAAGTGAATAAAAAGGCGGGTAAAATTGCTGATAAAGAGCATCTCATTGATATTCCTGAGCTGGTAACAGCTTACTTTTCAAAAAAACCTGATCCAATGAATCCGGCCCAAAGAATTCTTTTCGGAACATCGGGGCACAGGGGATCATCAAATGACGGTTCTTTTAATGAGGATCATATACTGGCCATTACACAGGCTATATGTATTTATCGTGAGGGACAAAAGATTACAGGTCCGCTTTTTATAGGTACCGATACTCATGCATTATCTTATCCTGCCTTTGTCACAGCCATGGAAGTCCTTGCAGCAAATGGCGTTGATGTTATGGTTGCAGGGAAGGGACAGTACGTACCCACTCCTTCTGTTTCTCATGCAATTCTGACATATAACTCACTGAGGAAGAATAATATGGCAGATGGAATAGTTATAACACCTTCTCATAATCCGCCACAGGACGGAGGATTTAAATATAATCCGCCCAATGGAGGAGCTGCTGATTCTTCTGTAACAGGTTGGATCGAATCAAAAGCTAATGAGATTCTAAAAAATGGTTTACGAACAGTTAAAAGAATATCCTTTACGAAAGCCGTTAAAGCAGATTCTACACATGAATATGACTTTATGAGCAAATACGTATCCGACCTCGATTCGGTAATTAATATGGATGTCCTGAAGAAATCATCAATCAGGCTCGGGGTGGATCCTCTTGGCGGAGCCGGAGTATATTATTGGGAACGTATTGCTGAAAAGTACAGGATCAACCTTACTGTAGTTAATGATGTTATTGATCCTGCTTTCAGGTTTATGACAGTTGACTGGGATGGTAAAATCAGAATGGATCCTTCTTCTGTTTATGCTATGCAGGGGCTGATAAAGATGAAGGATTCTTTTGACGTGGGCTTTGCCTGTGATACGGATCATGACAGACATGGTATTGTTACATCCGGCAAAGGACTATTGCCTCCCAACCATTACCTTTCAGTAGCAATTGACTATTTGTTTCGTAACCGTGTAGGGTGGAATCATGAGGCATCGGTAGGTAAAACACTTGTCAGCAGCCAGATGATTGACAGGGTGGCTAAAGGTTTGGGAAGGAAACTATTTGAGGTACCTGTCGGATTTAAATGGTTTGCCGGCGGTCTCTTTGACGGATCGCTGGGATTCGGAGGTGAAGAAAGTGCAGGAGCTTCATTCCTGAAAAAGAACGGAACAGTATGGACCACTGATAAAGACGGGATCATACTTTCCCTGCTTGCCGGTGAGATTACTGCAAGTACAGGCAGGGATCCCGGAACATTATATGATGAGCTTACAGATAAATTTGGGGATCCGGTTTACAAAAGGATTGATGCACCGGCTACCCCTGAGCAGAAGAAAAAGCTTGGTAAATTATCTCCTGACAGGCTGGCTGTTAAGCATATTGCCGGTGATAAAATAACTGCAGTACTTACTAATGCTCCCGGAAATGGGGCTTCAATCGGAGGATTGAAAGTTGAATCGAACTTTGGTTGGTTCGCTGCAAGACCTTCAGGTACGGAAAATATCTATAAAATTTATGCTGAGAGTTTCAAAGGTCCGGATCATCTTGGGAAAATAATCGAAGAAGCACAGGATATAGTAATAAAGGCTGTGTCATAGTTAATTTATGTATTCAGTTACGATATAAAATAATAAAACCTGATAATATGGAATTGATAAATAGTGGGAAATTGTATGATATCGGAATGATAGGATTAGGTGTAATGGGTCGTAACCTCCTGTTTAACATGGCCGGTAATGGTTATTCCGTGGCTGGATATGACAAGGATGAAAGTAAGGTAAAAACTCTCTCGGAAGAGGCTTCAGATTATGATATTTACAGCACGCCTGACCTTGATGATTTCTTGGGGAAACTTAAAAGTCCAAAGGCGGTAATGATGCTTGTTCCGGCAGGTCCTCCCGTTGATTCGGTGATCAGGGAAATTTCTGAGAAACTGCAGCCCGGCGATCTGCTGATAGATGCAGGCAATTCTTATTTTAAGGATACGGATCTTCGAGCAAAAGCACTTGAAGAAAAGAAAATCCTTTACATGGGAGCCGGCATTTCCGGTGGTGAAAAAGGAGCAAGATTTGGTCCGAGTATCATGCCCGGTGGTCCGGATAAAGCATGGGAAAGGGTATCTCATTTATTTGAAGCTGTTTCTGCCACTGTTGATGGAAGTCCTTGTGAAGCACATTTGGGACCTGGTTCAGCAGGACATTTTGTAAAAATGGTACACAATGGGATAGAGTATGCCATGATGCAGCTGATTGCTGAAACATACGACCTGCTGAAGCGCTATCTTGGATACAGCGATGATGAGCTGCTAGATATTTTCAATGAATGGAATAAAGGCCCTTTAAGCAGTTACCTTATTGAAATAACTGCTGAGATTTTTAAAAAAGTAGATGAAAGAACAGGTAAACGCCTGATTGATGAGATACTCGACGTTGCAAGGCAAAAAGGGACGGGGATGTGGACCTCACAGAGTGCTTTGGAGTTACAGGTTCCTGTACCGTCTATCGACATAGCAGTTATAATGAGAAACTTGTCTGTATACGAGGAAGAAAGGCAGGAGGCTTCATTATTGTACCCCGGCAGGCCGGGTATATTTAAAGGAGACAGGGAGCTGTTCCTTAAGCAAATTCACGACAGCCTGTATGCATCATTTATTATTGTCTTTGCCCAGGGAATGTCATTGATTACAACTGCTTCTTCAAAATATAATTATAACCTTGACCCAGCAGTGGTTGCCGGTATATGGAGAGGCGGTTGTATTATAAGGGCATCTCTGCTTGAAGACATTATGAAGGCTTACAGGAAAAATGCCGGAATGAAAAATATGCTGCTAGATAAAGAGTTTTCTGAAACGATAAATGCTTCCCTTGGCTCTCTCAGGCTTGTAGTGGCAAAAGCTGCCGAAACAGGAATCCCTGTTCCGGGATTTATGTCAGTTCTTGGGTATATCGATGCTTACCGCAGTGCATGGCTGCCTGCAAATCTTATACAGGCACAACGTGATTTTTTCGGTGCACATACTTATGAACGTATTGACACCAAAGGGACATTCCATAGCGACTGGTTAAAAACTAAATGATTATGAAATCAGGAGAAGATAAAAATCCCACAATTTTGACAATTTTCGGTGGTGCAGGTGATCTGACATGGAGAAAATTGGTGCCCGCATTATACAGTATCTCCCACGATCGATCCATGCCTTCTCATTTGGCTATCATTGCTGTCGACAGGGTGGATATGAACAACGATCAACTGCGAAAACGCCTCCATGACGGGGTGAAGAGGTTTTCACGTTGTGGCGTGGTAAGCAACAATGACTGGGATGCTTTTGCAGAACATATCTATTACCTGCAAGGTGATTTTAAAAGTATAGAAACATATAATGACCTTAAGTTACAGCTTAAAAAGCTTGAAAAGGAATGGAATAGTGAGGTGGACATGATTTTTTACATGGCAACACCTCCGGCTATGTTCGGGGAGATACCCAAATATCTTGGTGAATCGGGGTTGGCCGGTGAACGCCACCGCTCAAGAATAGTAGTTGAGAAACCAATAGGCATTAACCTGGCTTCTGCCAGGAATCTTAACAAGGTATTTAATGAAAGTTTCCATGAATCTCAAATATTCAGGATAGACCATTACCTGGGAAAGGAAACGGTACAGAATATACTTGCATTCAGGTTTGCCAATCCTTTATTCGAGCCCCTGTGGAACAGAGAATATGTTGATTATATCACTATTACAGTTGCAGAAGCTCTTGGAATTGGTCACAGGGGTGAATATTATGACAAGTCAGGTGCTCTGCGTGATATGATACAGAATCACCTGATGCAGCTATTATGCCTTGTGGCTATGGAGCCAATGGTATCCTTTGAGGCCGATGAGATCAGGAATAAAAAAGCGGATGTACTGCATAGTATAAGACCCTTATCACATGATGATGTTAATAAATATGTAGTACGGGGCCAGTACGGTAAAGGCCTGATCTGCGGTCAGGAAGTGGATGGGTACAGACAGGAAAAAGGTGTGTCGCCCGGTTCGCAGACTGAAACTTATGCTGCCATGCGGTTGTTTGTTGATAACTGGCGCTGGCAGGGTGTGCCATTTTATCTCAGAACGGGTAAGCGTCTTCCCCGGGCAACATCCGAAATTGTTATTCATTTTCGCTCTGTGCCTCACAGGTCGTTTCCCCGTGAATCTTCAATAAACTGGCAATCGGCAGGTTTAAAAATATCTATCCAGCCTGATGAAGAAATTACACTAAGGTTTCAGGCAAAGGAACCTGGTCCTGAGGTAATATTAAGGCCTGTTGATATGAAATTCAATTACAGGGAGAGTTTTAAAGGACCTCATCCCGAAGCCTATGAAACACTGTTATGGGATCTGATACAGAATGATGCCACTCAGTTTATGCGGTCAGACCAGGTGGAGGCAGCATGGCAAATACTGACACCGGTACTGGAAGTATGGGGTAATGATAAACCAGGTGAGTTTCCTAACTATGCCGCCGGCACATGGGGACCGGATGCAGCAGATAAGCTTACAGCACAACATGGTCACCGCTGGATGTTGCCTGAATTACGATAGCGAAATATTGCCGGTTGAATGGTTTTATTAACGGGAGGACAGAATCATGAAGGAAATATTATCAAATGAAGATGTAAGAAAGATTGATGCATACTGGAGGGCGGCGAATTATATTTCTGTTGGACAGTTGTATCTTCGCGATAATCCATTACTGCACAAGAAGCTGGAGATTGCACATGTAAAATCAATGCAGCTCGGACACTGGGGCAGTACCCCTGGTCAGAATTTTATTTATGTTCATCTTAACAGGATCATAAAGAAGTATGACCTTGATATGATATATATATCAGGTCCAGGACACGGGGGGCCAGCACTTGTTGGTAATACTTACCTGGAAGGAACTTACAGTGAGATATATCCTCATATAACACAGGATGAAGAAGGACTTAAAAAACTCTTTACCAGATTTTCTTTCCCCGGAGGTATACCCAGCCATGTTTCCCCGGAATGTCCGGGTTCAATACATGAGGGTGGTGAACTTGGATATTCATTAAGTCATGCTTTTGGTGCTGCTTTTGATAATCCCGGTCTTATTGTTGCATGCATTATCGGGGACGGTGAAGCAGAGACAGGAGCATTGGCAACATCGTGGCATTCAAATAAGTTTCTTAATCCAATAACAGATGGAACAGTATTGCCCATTCTTCATCTTAACGGATACAAGATTGCAAACCCGACAATCCTTGACAGGATAAGCACAGAAGAGCTTGACAGCTTCCTGAGGGGTTG
>JBJKPQ010000177.1:0-26113 GCA_046706305.1 Bacteroidales bacterium | reverse complement strand
AAACGGAAGGAGCGAGGCCAATTTTTTTAAGGTGCGCTGGCTTGTTTATGAGGCTGGCGACGAAAATTGTCAAGGTAGCAGTATTTGTCCCCTGAAACGAGATTTCGAAAGTATTAATTGAGCGTCGTGGTACAGAGTGAAATATGTAGATTAAGTTTCTTGTCATGATGTATTTAATTACATGCAAAGCGGGTAGCCGAAGGATCTGATATTGACAGTATTATTGCTAACGGCCCGGCGGTAAAATTTAGTGGGCGTTACCCGACGCAAGCACCGATCACGATCCTGATACTTTAGCCAGTAAGCTGTCACGGTGCAAGGAGGGTACGGCGTGGTTTTTGCCATCCGGGTACAAGTTTTATTCGAAGATACGCGTGTCGCGATACAAAGTTGATAAGTGGAACGGATCTGTCAAGATGTAACAAATGTTACAAAACAGGCACTGGCGCAGTGTCGCGGTACAAGTTTGATCGGAGCCGGAAAACTGTCACGATGCAGGATTTATATTGCGGGCAGGTGAGCGTGTCCGGGTGCAAGTTTTGGCAGGATCTGTCATGGGAGAAGGGTTTAGCAAAAACCATGACGAGCCCATTAATTATACCGTCCGTGTTAGGCATTGGCATTTATTTTTTGTCTTTAAAAATGTCATTAATCTCAGTTTGTGTTTTTATTGCTGTCAACGGAAAATATGCTAAGGTCATCCAACTCAAAGGTTTTTTATTTTTTTTAAAGTCTTTCCCAAATTTTATTATAGAGAGATTTCTAGAAATGAATTTAAACTGAAAATAATTACTAAAAAATCCATAAAACAACATAAAAACAATGAAGCCCAAAACATAAACAATACCATCTCTTAGAATGAAAATGAACACAACTAATATGGGTATGATTAGAAAATTAAAGATCGAAAAGAAAATGAAGAATCCATAAGAAATTTTACTTCTCATATCTTGGGGTGTTAAATCATATGTTAGTTTACCCATTACGAACCTCCAAATCATTGCAAAATAGAAGTAGATAACCATGGAGGTGATGAACGTAATCATTATTACTACAGATTGAAAAAGGGTCATACTTATAAGTAGTAACGAAATTGTCAGCATAGGTAAAATGTTGAAGTACAAGTTTGCTTTATTCGGTTTTATCTCTGTAAATAATCTCATTTCTTTGAATCATCATTGTTATTTGGTCGTGCTATGCTTATGCCTAACTCACTTTTATGAGTATGTTTTTTGCAGTATTTGTGCGAGTTTGTGTTGGTTAGCGGCATGTTTATTGATTTTTGGGAGTGGTTGCAAATGAGGCTTCTGGTTAAGAAACCAGATGAGTTTGTCAGGCTTCTGCTATGCCCTTTTCTGCCATTACTGCCCTTATTGCGTTTTTTAATTTCTGTATGTTGCCGTAATCAAGATTGCCATAATCAATATGCCTAATCATTTCATCTTTTAACTTAAACCTGATTCCAATAACTGAAATACCTATACGGTCTATATGATCCCAGAATAAAATGCTTCCTTTTGAAAATATGCTCCTCTTAATTTTTATTTCTGAATCATTAATCCTTATATATGCCTCTCCAAATAAACCACTTATTGATACCCCCAATCCGTCAAGATAAAATACTATCCCTTCAAGAACCAGATATATACAAAGTAAATACATCCAAACCGATATGCGCTCTTCAAAGCTTATCAGCAATATTATTATTGCCAGGCCAAAAAACAGGTAAATCAGTCCAAGAACCCTTCGTGTCTTGCTCTTTTCCGGAATTCTTATAAGATCTATATTCAATTCATCCATGTGCCTTTACCTATTTTCTTTAACTGGACTTTTTAACCCGGACTACTCAATGTCAATGTCTTCAATAGGACTTTTTATCGCAAAAAGATTGCGACGACTTACATGTGTGTATATCTCTGTCGTTCTGCTGCTCTTGTGCCCTAATAACTCCTGAATGTACTTTATGTCTAAACCACTTTCATGGAGATGTGTGGCATAACTGTGCCGCAGACTGTGAACCCCAACATCCTTGTTGATGCCGGCTCGCCGAAGCGATTGCTTGAATACCGAATAAACACTCTCCACAGAATATCTTCCTCCTCCCTGCCCCTCAAAAAGATAACTGGCAGGAAAATAACTCTTTATGTATGTATCTATCTTTTCCCATATTTTTGGAGAAACAGGTACCATCCTGTCTACTTTTCCTTTACCTTCACGTATATGTAAAATGCTTCGCTCCCTGTCGAGATCAGATAACCTGATGTTAATTACTTCACTCCGTCTTAATCCACAGGAATATATCAACCATAAAATCAATTTGTGTTTTACATTCCTCGTAGAACTGAATATCCTGGTTACTTCTTCTTTCGATAATACTTTCGGTAAGGCCCTGCTGCGACGTGGTCTCTCCAAAGAAACTGTGTTGACCTCCCGGATCCCGGCGATACTGTAATATAACTTTATGGCTGAAATCATTACATTCTGATAGGAACCGGAATATCCCAGTCTTACAATATGATCATTAATGAAATTTGATATGTCCCTGTCGTCTATACTCTCCGGATCGCAGTCGTTGAAATACCTGAAGAATAATTTTATATGTGAAAGATATGCTTCAATGGTCCTTTTACTATAACGCTTCTCCTCAAGCCCAAGCTTTAATCTTTCAATCCCAACCAGGGCTTTCTCACTAATAACCCTGTTACTGATCCCTGCCCTTTGCTCATCACGACGGTCCTGAAGTAACTCGGGTACTACCAGTTTCTTTACTATTACATCTACACCCTGATTTGAAAAGTAGTCGGATAAGGAATCTACTGTTAATTGTGACCAGGGGAGAAGCCATTCTTTCCTTACTTTGTTAAAATGAATTTTTCCCGCAAGCTTCAGCTCCTGAATCCATTCCTGCTTATAACGACCTGTGAATTTGATTACAAGCCTTCCATCATGCCTGCTTATTGTGAATTTAACCGGGTCAAAAGTTCCATAGGGTCGCGAAATATAGGGTTTTCCTGGTTTTATTTCATGACGGCCATGGTCTTCATCCGGAGGCGGGGCAGGAGAGGGAACCGTCTCAACATGTGGTGTCTCTTCTTTGGCACTAAGGAATGTATCACTATTCCTGGCACCATCTTTCCCAACAATTGCCGATATGTCAATTTCCGTCTTTTCCCTGAATAGTTTTAGTATCTGCCTGAGCGTGTCTTCATTATAATCAGCATACCAGCAGTTATTTGTTTTGCTCCAGGTCGATCCTTCAACCTTCCTGGCAAGAGCAATAAGCTCCTCATCCTTGTTGAAGATCATTGCACATCTCCATTTATCACGATGATATATCCGTTTAAGAAAGATCTTTTTTTTCATTTGCAGCAAGATTTATTTAGCACTTTATTGAGGATCTTAAAGTTACTAAATAATTTCTGCCTGCTATACTATTTTGCGATGAAATACTGGATAATGATTAATCTGGTCTTTTTATCCTCCAGATATTCTCTTCCTGTCAGAAGAGTCTTTTTTAACTTTGCTTCTCTTCTTACATCCTTCTCTTACCCTCTCCCTTTTTACAGCTCCGCCCCGTCAGTCACATAGGAAATATAGCCAACTAATTGGCTATAAGAAGAATAAATTATTTTCCCGGACTAACTATCAACCTTCACAAAGTCAAGACAAGTTAAGTAAATTCAAGATAAAATGAAAGTAAATTCATTTGAATTTGTTTCAGGGACGTTTAACGGCACAAGGGCCCAGCGGCGTAATGGCACAACGGCGCAACGGCACAACGTCGCAACGGCACAAGGGCGTAATGGCACAACGGCACAACGGCGTAACGACATTGCTCTTTAACGCCTTAATGATAAACGAATAAACAAAAGATGGAACTTATGAAAAGCCCAAATGCTATTCCTTGAGCTCTTCCAGTATAAAGCCTGTTCCCCTGACAGTGCGGATGTCAATTTTGCCGTCGTCAGAGATATACTTGCGGAGCCTGCTTATAAAGACATCCATGCTGCGACCAAGGAAATAATCATCCTCACCCCAAATCTCGGTCAGGATGTCCTCTCTTGCAAGTACTTTGTTCTTGTTAACAATAAGGAATTTAAGCAGCTGCGCTTCCTTTAGTGTAAGTTTCTCCTTTGATCCACCACTCTCAAGTTCCAGGGCGTTGTATTTAAGAACGGTATCAGAGACTCGATATTCATCGTTAGAAGAAGAATAAGCCCTTTTAAGTATATTATTAATTCTTAGGATAAGCACTTCAGGGTCAAAAGGTTTGGTGATATAATCATCGGCCCCTATCTTCAATCCCCTGACTATATCTTCTTTTAAACTTTTTGCCGTTAGGAATATTACAGGCATCTCCGGTTGTGCATCTTTTATCTTCTCAGCCAGAGTGAACCCGTCCATCTCAGGCATCATAACATCCAGCACACAAATATCCGGCTTTACCTTGCCAAAAAGGTCCCACGCTTCTTTGCCGTCGCGGCCCAGGGTAACGTCGAAACCACTTATGGTTACGTACTGGGTTAAAATATTTCCAAAGTCTCTGTCGTCTTCAGCAATCAATACTTTCATATTCCTTCTTTTAATTTGAATAACTTACCTAATAGTAAATATACAACATTTTCCGCAGCAGTAAACACAGCGTTAACTGTTTGGCAGGGTAACAGTGAATGTACTTCCCTTACCGGGTCTGCTGTTTACAGTGACATCCCCGCCATGTGCTTCGGCAATTTTCTTGACATAATATAAGCCGAGCCCAAGTCCTTTGTACTTATGTATATTACCTGTTGATGCACGATAAAACTTGTCAAAGATATGCTTCTGGTCATTCTTCCCTATTCCTATACCATTGTCTGAAATCCTTATTGATATGTTTTCCTTGTCAGTTTCGCCTTCTATTGTTATAACAGGCTCTTTGTCAGAGTATTTAACAGCATTGGAAAGCAGGTTGTTGATCAGGGTTGTGAAATAAACCACATCGAGATCTACTTTCATGTCACCGAAGTTGTATTTCTCATTTATGCTGGCACCATTACCACCCCCGGATTTAAAACTTTCCACAACATCATTCATGAATTCACTAATATCCACAGTCTTTTTATCGAGCTGAAATTGTGTCCTTTCCCACATGCTGATTTCGAGAATCATGTTTATAAGCTGGTTTAAGTGAACACTTTGCTTTCCGATCATCTTGGCCGTTTCGAGTATCTTTTCATCATTCGATCTTATCAGCGGGATCTCCAGTGTCTTTCCGGCCACGGTTATTGTAGACAGCGGTGTCTTAAGTTCATGTGTCATGTTGTTAATGAAATCGGTTTTGAGGTTTGAAAGCCTCTTCTCTTCCATCAGGTTCCTGTATGTTATTATAAACATTATTCCAACCAGAAGAATACTGATGACTATCAGACTCAGCGAAGTGGTCATCTCTTTCAGTATTAGCATCCTTTTGTCGGAAAAATCGATAAAGTAATCAAAGGTTAGCCTATAGTTATTATCTTCAAGCCTGTAATAATGCACAAGTATGCTCGATTTGGAGATTTCCGGATTCTGGTCCCTTTGTCCGCGATCAGGACCTCTCCTTGTGAAAAAGTCGGGGTTTCTGTAAATCACTATTGTGTCGTTATCGAACATTTCAAGGTTATTTATAATTATTTTTGCCTTGAAATTCTTCTCAAGTCCTCTTCTTTCAAAATATAAAGACAGCATTGTCGAAAGATCCTCCTCCTTGTTAAGAACTCCTGAAAAGAAATCATATATTTCAGTTTTTTTAGCAGCAAGCTGTTGTGGATCAGTTATTGCATGGAGTTCTTTATTGGCCTTTTCAGCATACCTGCTGATGATGTAGCTCGCCGTGTCAAAGCCGTTTGTGGTATACCTGCGGTCTATATAATTCAGAGCTTCCTGCGATCTTAATGTATAACGCAGGGCAAACATTTCATTTCGCTGCTTCCATATTCCGCTTATGAGAAATACCTGTACGGAAATCACCAGTAATATTGAAAAAATACCGATCAGGAGTACTGTATTTTTCTTTTTCATTTTAAAGGATTTTCATTCTCAAATGTATTCAATTTATTTTTAACATTTTTCAGACATCAAAAACATTAACCCTGCATTAACCGTGCATTAACAAAATTTGATTCCACACCGGTGTATCTTTACAATGTCAAACCAACAAAACAGGCAGTCATGAAAAAGATTAAAATGCTTC
Organism: Bacteroidales bacterium; assembly: GCA_046706305.1. Lineage (GTDB taxonomy): Bacteria > Bacteroidota > Bacteroidia > Bacteroidales > VadinHA17 > LD21. The sequence continues at coordinate 19,902 of JBJKPQ010000177.1, read as the reverse complement.
TGTTAATGCTGATACTGATATACAGCGGTTGTCTGTGCCAGCCGTTATTAGCTCAGGAGCAGACAAAAGAACAACAGGAAAAACAGGAAAAGCTTCAACAGATGATCGAGGAACAGAAAAAGTCGATGATAGATCAGAAGAAAGCGCAGGAAGATGCATCTGAACAATTTAAGAAGCAATCCATGGAACTCAATGAGCTCATGGAAGATGCTAATAACCAGGTCAATGCTGCTAACAGGGAAAGGACTATCAGAATTTATTCCAACCCCAGAGGCGACAGGTTTGAGCCATTCATTATGAGCTCCGAAGGTGACCGTTATTTCGGTCATGTATTCGACGGTGATGGTGAAAGAACTACATGGGACTTTTCAAAATCGGTGAAGGAAAGTACTTTTAAGAAAGAATATTCCTTTGATGTTGAAAAAACAGCCAAAACAGTGATTATGTCGGTGATGGGTGATTGCAAATCGGGCGATATCGATATCACAATAATAATGCCCAATGGGAAAAACTACTCCGACATTGTGATTGACCAGAACGGGAACCTTAACTGGAGAAAATCCTTTGGTATAACAGATACTGATAACCAGGATAAGACCGGTGAATGGAAGTTCCGGATCAATTCAAATAAAGCAACGGGTTATTTCAAAATATCTCTTCAGACGTTTTAATTTTGTTTTTCATTCCTTGCAGGGGGAGGCAATCACAGGGGGGTGCGTGCCTCCCTTTTTTTATTCAGTGTCAGCCGTGGCTCTTCCTCCTTTAACACTTTTAACATTAATAGTATACCTGTTTCCTCCTTTTACAATCCATCTAACGGTAACTCTATCATAGCCGGCTATATTATCAACTTTTATGTTTGCAGGATCTTTCTTCTGTTCGGTTGCTGTGTTAAGATCGATATCCTTAACTATCATTCCGGCAATTACCTTTCCTCCTTCCAGGGAGACATAGTCGGGAGGATCAATTCGGAATTTAAGGTTGCTGGCTGAGTGTGTCGGTAACAGCCTTTCGTTTTCTACAGTGGCAGTAACCTCCTTCAAACCATTATTTAAGTTTTTTATTTTAATGTCGCTGATCACCAGTTTGGGCGACTGATATGCATTGTAAATGCAAAATGCAGCATTCCGGTGTGCATCTGTCTCAATCATAAAACCCGGATGAAGTCTACCAAAGTTTTTGTTGAAGCCACCTACTTCTATATCGCCATAGACAGGGTGATGTACTTTTTGCCATGGTATGAAGGCATCCTTGAACAGGAGGAGCCTGTCGAACTCATAAGGATCCGTGTTTGTAGAGTCATAAAACATCATATAAGGTGTCCAGAGCTCATTTGAGAAAACGAAACATCCCATTTCTCCATGCCACCAGTCAAGCTCTCCTCCGTAAACAGTATACATGTCTTTCCAGATTGTCAGCAGCTTGTAACCGGGAAGCATCAATTCCCCCTTTTTACCGATTGTATTGAGAACATTGTCATCAGACCTGCTGTATGCTTCGGCACCGCCGCCCTTGATTGAAGGGCCCCTTAATATCATACCTCCTGAGTTATGGAACGACTGCGCACCTGTAATATTCCTGTGCTTCAGACTGAAGTCACGTATTGCCTGGTTCTCCGGGAAAGTAAAAGGATATTTGTCGGCTCCGTACTGAACATAATTAGGTTCCCAGTTGAAACCCCAGTCGCGATTACCATCATACCCGCCAGGTCCGTCTTCATTTACAAGACCGTCGCCATCATTATCAATTCCTTCATATCCAAGTATTTCATAATCACCTTTCTCTCCCGGCTCAACTCTTACCATTCTCCTGGGATCTCTCGGGTCTTCTTTATACCTGCCATTAGGATTCTTTCTTCGCATCTGGCTGATATTCTTGTCGTTATTCAGGTCGTCGTAACCGTCTTCGTCGTATTTGCCGTCGCGATCGTTATCCCTCGGCGCCATCCCTGATCTGGGTGGCATGCCCACATTCGTGAAATATTCGCGTGCATCAGGATTAATTGTTGGTGCGATATAAAATGTTTTGTCTTTAAGCAGTTGACGGATAAATTCATTCTCATCATGCATCTCACAGAGATACCAGGCAGTATAAAGAGCGAACTCCGTCCCCTGCAATTCGACAGAATGTATATTACCATCTATCCAGAAACCCGGTTTTTCATCAGGATTCAAAACACTTTTGTCTGTTATTGTAAGTACTATGATGTCGCGGCCCTGGTATGATTTACCTATCGATTCCATTGTTACAAGACCCGGGTAGGCCTTAGCCAGCCTGGTACAGAGATCGACCACTCCTTCGTATGTGTAATATTTATTCCACGATGTTTCTACCTTCGGATTCTCGGGCGAACCTGCCGCATGGAAGAAAAGGTCTTCTTTCTGCGCCTTTAAGGTATTGGCGTTAAGTAATAACAATGTTGCAAGGAGTATATATATAATGTTCTTTTTCATGATCGGAGTCTCTATTTGGTTTATTTAAGTTCTAAATCGGTTGTAATTGTTCCTGTATTTAAGGCCCCGGCTGTGATTTTTACTGCACCTCTGCCTCTTACCAGCCAGCTGAAAGAAACTGTCTGGTCACCTTCGAGACGTTCCATGCGGGCTACCCTGTCACCGCTAAGCAGTGACTGCCCTTTGTCGGGCTCAATGCTGATCCTCATAATCCTTGTCCAGATATTTCTGTCTCCGGCTTCGGTACAGGTGGCAAAAATACCTTTGTTATGTACATCAAGGGAAATTCGGAATATGTTGTCCCCGGCATCTTCAACCTTTACATTAAGAAATTCAAGCTCGGGGTGCATAGCCGCAACAGCCGTAATAAACCTGTAGGCAGTTTCCTTAAGCACCGGCAAGGTATCTGCCGGAGGAACGATCATAGCAAACGGCCTGATTCCGCCTACTTCAACTTTTTCACCCGGAAAATCAGGATCATTTATCTCTGTCCACGGAACAAAGACATCAGTCATATTATGTAAACCGGCATATTTAAGGAATGCCTCTTCCCGGTTCTGTCCCTTATCGACAGGAAACCACCAACCCGGGGTACTGAAACTGTACCTTCCGTAATGGTAGTAAGCCCAGTCGGCGAAATTACCATTCTCCTTTACTGCCTGAGGAGCTCCTTTGGCTCCGGTAATCTCGTGATACTTGTCTGAGACAAGCTTGCTGATAACTTCGTCAGATTTCATTATTGAAACAATACGCCTTCCCGAACGGGGATTGTCAACAGCTCTCGGGGGCTGCCCCAGGTTATCCTGAGGACCAAAGGTAAACACGGCATATACATTAAATCTGTCATACAGGAAGTCAGCTACTGCCTTGACTTCAGGCTCGGAAACAGGATACAGACCTGCATTAAGGCCATATTCTTCATAATCGTATGTGAAATTGCGGTTGAAGTCGACTCCTCCTTCACCGTCTTCATTAAACTTGCCATCCTGGTCATTATCAATACCTTCAGATAATACCCTGTAGTTTCCAGTCTCTCCCTTTGAAAGATCTGCGGGGAGCATAACCCTGTCGTCTTTTTTGCTGACAAGCCATGTTCCTTCAGGGTCCTTTACACGTATTTGTGTTATCAACCCGTCATTGTTGAGATCCTCATATGGATCCTCCCCGATAAGAAAGTCACGGTCGTCGTCTGTGGACCTTGCATTTATGTTTCTTTCATATTTCAGATCAGCAAAGTACTGCTCTGTGGCATCCGGACTCACATTAGGCAGGATATAAAAAGTAACTTTATCAAGTAATGCCTTAATCTCGGGTTTCCCGGCATCACGAAGAAGCGATGAGGCAATGCCAAAAGCCAGTTCCGGTCCGAGTACATAACTCCCCTCCACTCCGCTAACCAAAGCAATAGCGGGCTTGTTATCCTTATCACCTGTGCCGATAGTAATAGCTGTAATGTCTTTTCCCCCCGCTGTTTTGACAAGCGTGTTCACAGTACATAACGACGGATATTCACCGGCGAGCGATTTTATTTTCTGTGACATGGTCCGGTAATCCGAATACTGGGCCCTTCCAGAGAAAAATATAAAAAACAAGGTTGTACAAATAATCAGGTATTTCAAAGGTTTTTTCATATGAATGGTATTTAATAAAATATATTTAGCTTAAAATAATATATTGAAAAACAGTATTTTCATTTCTTGTCTTTTTTTCCGTTGTTATAACCGTAAAGTTTATCGAAGTAATTATTGAAAAAGGGGTTCCACTTAATGTTCTGGAAAAACTCAGAGGTGTTGTCGTTGTAATATCCCAAAACATGCTGAGGCGCAATTGTATAGATCATCTCATCATTCTCCCCGTACCCTGGTGCTGTGACACTCATTATCTCCTCAATCCCTGTGTCTGAGCGGTTTGATATTGCTGAATACTGGTCGTATACACTTTTGGGAATGGCAATGATAACAGTGAAATTCCCATATTCCTTTCTGTGTACAAGGAAATAACTAACAGCTACAGGATCATATGGGTTTATACGGTCGGTAGAGTGTTCAAGCTGCCTTTCGAAAATAAATCCCTCATCCATTATCGTTTTAACTATGTACAGTTCCCTGGTGTTATGCAGAAAAAAATAACAATCACGGAATTTTTTCAAAATATCTGCAAGCATTTCTCCTTTATTGTTCATCAGCCGAAAGAAGTGGTACGGATTGTAACTGTATTCAAAAATAGCTTATATTATTTTATTTGCAACACTTTCCCTTTTCTTCTGTTATATGTTAAATTTGTAACCTGCATTGAATATTTTTATTAATGAGAAGAGTTGTTTTCTTTTTGTTCATGGCTATTGCGCTATCATGCGGCAGGCATGACACTAAACCGGGGGGAAAGATTATAACAGTCAGTATAGAACCCTTTCGTTATTTTGTTGAAGCAATAGGGGGAAATGATTTTACAGTGAATGTAATGGTTCCGCCGGGAGCAGACCCTCATGTCTATGAACCTTTTCCGGATCAGGTAACCAGGCTGAGCAGGTCGGCAGGTTATATAAGTGATGGTTATATGGGGTTTGAGAAGACATGGCTGAAACGCTTTTATGAAACTAACAGTACCATGAAGCATCTTTCACTGGGTAATGGTATTAAACTGATCTCTTCATCACACAGTCATGATGGTGAAGAAGAGGGAACAGATCCTCACTTCTGGATTTCTCCTAAATCAGGCCTTCAAATTGCTTCATCAGTCAGGGACTTTCTAACAATTCTGAATCCTGAAGATAGTGCATTATACAGGGCTAACTTTGACTCTCTTTACAACAGAATTGATTCTCTTGATAAACATGCTGAGAAACTTTTTGCATCTGTCAGTAACAAGGCATTTATGATTTTTCACCCCGACCTTACATACCTGGCCCGTGACTATGATCTTGAACAGGTACCGGTGGAATATGAAGGTAAAGAACCTTCACCCTCGCATATGAAAGATTTGATTGATATTGCGATGAGAGACAATATAAAGGTTATTTTTGTTCAACGTGAATTTGATGAAAAGACGGCAAAAACAATAGCTCAGCAGGTAGGGGCAAGCCTTGTTACCATTGATCCCCTGTCAGGAAACTGGCTTGGTTCCACTGCGGATATTATTAATGCTGTTTACAACAGCCTGGAGAAAAGTTCAAAACGACCCTGATATGGCCTACCTTTTTGAAATGAATTCAATATCTGCTTCGTACGGCAGCAGTATCATTCTGAAGGATGTTAATCTGAAAGTTGTTGAAAACGATTTTATTGGAGTGATAGGACCTAACGGAGGAGGCAAAACAACCCTTCTGAAGCTCATACTGGGATTGCTTAAGCCGGTAAGTGGAAAAATAATCTTTAACAATGAACTGCTTAGTGCCAAACGGATTGGTTACCTTCCGCAGATATCCACAGGCGATATCAATTACCCTGTAAGTGTTAAAGATATTGTGCTCTCCGGACTTATGATACAGAAAGGCCTTGTAAGCAGGATGTCTGGTTCCGATAAAAAGAAAGCTGATAGGGTAATGGAGGAACTTGGACTATCGGAGATGTCCGAAGCAACACTAAATGAACTTTCGGGAGGACAAATGCAAAGGATATTTCTTGGACGAGCAGTTATTGGTGACCCTAAATTATTGTTGCTTGATGAACCGGGAAATTTTGTGGATTCAACTTTTGAAAATGATTTTTATGAGAAACTGAGGATACTTAATAACAGAATGGCTATTCTGATGGTGTCGCATGATGTAGGAACAATATCACAACATATTAAGTCATTTGCCTGTGTAAACAGGACTCTTCACTATCACCCGTCGTCTGAGATAACAAGCCAGGATCTTATGGCTTATGGGTGCCCGATACAACTTATAACTCATGGTGAGGTGCCTCATACAGTACTAAAATTTCATAATGGTGGGAAGTAATATTTTTCAATATGATTTTGTAATTAAGGGCTTGCTCGGAGCTGTGTTTGCCAGTATAACAGCCGGACTGGCGGGAACGTATATAGTATCAAGGCGAATGGTTTTCCTGAGCGGCGGTATAACACATGCTTCATTCGGAGGGATAGGCATAGGTTATTTTGCGGGTATAAATCCAATAGTGGGCGCAGCAATATTTGGTATAGCATCAGCTCTTGGTGTTGAATATCTAAGTGTAAAACAAAAAATAAGAGAGGATTCTGCAATAGGTATTTTGTGGGCTTTCGGAATGGCCACAGGGATAATATTCATATATCTTACTCCGGGCTATTCACCCGACCTTATGGGCTACCTGTTCGGCAGTATACTTACGGTAACAAATGCGGATATTACAGCACTTGGCATTATGTCGGCAGTACTGATATTATACTTTGGAGCATTTTACAGAAGCATATTGTATATATCCTTTGACGAAATGTTTGCAAGAACCTACTCGTCGTACGTCGATATCCTAAAATATGTGACAACTTCTTTAATTGCCCTTACTATAGTGCTTAATATAAGGATGGCAGGAGTTATACTTGTATTGTCGCTTCTTACTATCCCGCCTAATATTGTTATGCTCTTTACAAAGTCGTACCTTAAGATAGTGATCTGGTCGGTAGTGGCTGGTTTTGCGGGAACTACAGCTGGATATGCAATATCTTATTTCGCGGGCATACCAGTGGGAGCAACAGTTATTTTTACTCTTGTTGTAATATGGATAGCCGCTAAAACAGTTCAGAGACTGACCAGGCAGGAGATATATGAAAAACCTACGGTTGCATAACATCCTGTTTCATGATGATGCGAACTTTTTGGTTGCATGGAGGTTTAATAATTCAGAGAGAGATTTAAAATTAAAAATAATACAATGGATTACGATCTTATAGTTATTGGCAGCGGACCGGGAGGTTATGTGGCTGCCATCAGGGCATCACAACTGAAGATGAAAGTAGGAGTAGTAGAAAGAGCCGAACTGGGTGGCATTTGTCTTAACTGGGGCTGCATACCTACCAAGTCCTTGTTGAAAAGCGCACAGGTTTTTGACTATTTTACTCATGCCTCTGATTATGGCATAACAGTAAGCGGGGAGGTTAAACCCGATTTTAATGCCATGATATCCCGCAGCCGTACCGTTGCTGATGGTATGAGTAAAGGCATCCAGTTCCTGTTCAGGAAAAACAATATTGAACACATAAAGGGTTCCGGAAGACTTACAGGGCATGGATCCGTTGAGGTTGAGGATGAGTCGGGAAGTAAAAAGTCATATACTGCCAAAAATATCATTATTGCAACCGGTGCACGATCCAAAGAGCTTCCAAACCTGAAGCAGGACGGTGTTAAGGTGATAGGCTACAGGGAAGCAATGACTCTCCAAAAACAGCCATCCTCAATGGTAGTCGTCGGTTCGGGAGCCATTGGCAGCGAGTTTGCCAGCTTTTACAGATCGATTGGTACCGATGTAACGCTTGTCGAGTTTCTGCCGCGCCTTGTTCCGAATGAAGATGAAGAGGTTTCAAAACAACTTGAGAGGTCATTTAAAAAAACGAAGATGAAAGTAATGACTGGCTCATCTGTTGAGTCAGTTGATACTTCAGGAGAAAAATGCAGGGTAACTATAAAAACTCCAAAAGGTACGGAAGTGGTGGAGACCGACGTGGTCCTGTCTGCAGTAGGTGTTACTCCCAATCTTGAGGGTATCGGGCTGGAAGCCGCAGGTGTTAAGACAGAAAAAGGTAAAGTTGTTGTTGATGATTATTACAGAACATCTGTGCCCGGAGTATATGCAATAGGTGATATTGTTCACGGTCCGGCACTCGCTCATGTGGCATCCCAGGAAGGAATATTATGCGTTGAGAAAATTGCCGGACTTGAGGTTGAACCACTCGATTACGGCAACATTCCGGCCTGTACATATACAAATCCTGAAATAGCCTCGTGTGGAATGACAGAAGAGACCGCGAAAGAGGCCGGTTATGAAATTAAAGTTGGCAAATTCCCGTATTCAGCATCGGGTAAGGCCAGTGCAGCCGGCGCAAAAGACGGTTTTGTGAAGCTGATATTTGATTCAAAATACGGAGAACTGCTTGGCGCACATATGATAGGTGCCAATGTAACAGAGATGATCGCGGAAATAGTCGTTGCCAGAAAACTTGAGACTACAGGCCATGAAATAATTAAAGCAGTTCATCCTCATCCAACTATGTCGGAAGCAATAATGGAAGCTGCTGCTGCAGCCTATGGAGAAGTGATTCATTTATAGCATTAATTTTCAAGATCAACGCAACCTATTCAGCTATATTTTCATCAATATTTCTGTAAGGAACGCTGGTATTTGAGATAATTATTTAATATTTTTATCTTCTCAATCTGGGAATTACCTTGTCGGAGATAAAAAAAATAATAAATGGTTGTCTTGCCGGCGACAGAAGGGATCAGGAGCTTCTGTACAGGAGACATGCATCAAGGCTTTACGCCGTATGCCTTCAGTATTCAGGCAATGATGATGAAGCCCGTGATATTCTTCAGGAAGGATTCATTAAGATTTATGAAAATCTTAAGAATTATAAACATGAAGGTTCTTTCGAAGGATGGATACGCAGGATAACTGTTAATACGGCCCTGGAAAGGTACAGGAACAGGCATAATCTGTATCGCGTCGATGACATAGATACATTGCCTGAAACTGAAGCAGACCCGGATAACCAGGATTATGCCGGGCTGGAAGCTAATGATCTTCTGGGTATTATCAGGGAACTGCCGCCCAAATACAGGATGGTATTTAACCTTTATGCAATTGAAGGTTATAGTCATAAAGAGATAAGTGCAATGATGAATATCTCAGAGGGGACATCAAAATCCAACCTGGCAAGGGCAAGAGCAATCCTCCAGAGAAGAGTAGGATCATATACCGGACTTAAGAAACAGGTAGCGAATGGATGAGCGTGATGCAAATATTGATGTGATCTTCAGGAATGGCCTTAAGAATATGGAGGCCCTGCCACCTCCGGAGGTATGGGAGAATATAAAGCCTGTGATAAGAAAGAAGCAGAGGCCTTATATTCTTTTTGCAAGCGCCGCCATGATAGCCGTTCTTTTGTCACTCAGCATGCTGGCATACAGGTGGGGTAAAGAGGTTACTACTGTTACAGGCTCGTCTCCTGCAATTCTGAGTGTACAATCATCCTCCCCGTTGCATGCCCCGGTGCAGGGAGAAAGACAGGCCTTGAAAAACGATGGTAATAGCTTGGTGAATGATATTCCAGTAATTAATTCAAAACATACACAACTGCTTGCTTCAGCCATTGAAAGCAGCAGCGAGCTACTGCCCTCCGCTTTGTATTCAAGACCAGGCATTAAACTGTTTGATAATAAAGAACAGAGACCGCATAATACCCTGGCGAAAGTAACGACACCAATTAAAGAACCTACGCTCAGTATAGAAATGCCTGAAAAGGAATTTGTTCCGTCATCAGGCCTCACAAAACCAACTAACCGCTGGTCTATAGCAGCAATGGCTTCTCCAACATACTATTCCCGTTTCGGAACCGGTACCGATGAATTAACTAAGCAGATGAGCGCATCTGAAGAAACAATGCTCTCCTATTCGGGCGGACTGGCATTATCATATAAGATAAATAAGAGGCTGGCAGTACAAACAGGGCTCTATTATTCATCCATAGGACAGAAAGTAGACGGTATAGTATCCTACGGAGGGTTTGCACCATTCGGTAACTCAAAGGGAGGCCATAACTTCGCTGTTCTTACATCCAGCGGAACAATATATACTGACAACTCAGATTTATTCCTGATGTCAGGTACAGGGAACAGGGTTGTTACAGCTTATAGCAGCGATGTTTTTGATCCGCAAAAGGAGAATCTTCAGTATATTAATAACACTCTTCACCAGGATTTCAGCTACCTGGAACTTCCTGTGGTTCTCAGGTATAAAGTAGTAGACAGAACACTCGGATTCAATTTGATTGGGGGGATATCATATAACTTTCTGGTTTCCAATGATGTTTATACAACTTATAACGGTAGTAAATACGATGTTGGCACTACCCAGGGGCTGAATCCATTTACCCTGAGCAGCTCACTGGGAATGGGTATGGAATATAACTTCTCAAAAAACCTCTCACTTAACCTTGAGCCAACATTCAGATATTATATTAATCCGTTCTCATCATCAACAGGCCTGAGGAACCATCCATATTCATTCGGCGTCTTCTCCGGCGTTTCCTTCAAGTTCTGACAGTACTTAACAGGTTTTATTGTGTTAATTATCACATTTCTGTTCTTATCTCTCTGGCAACTCGCCGTAACTAAAAATAAAGCAGGTCGCATTTATTACATCACCGCAATTATAATACCATTGAACCGTTATTAATAATCATGGTATATGTATAGCTAAAAATTTATTAATACGGCAGAATTGCCTTTTCTCTGTTATATGCCCGGAAATGATTGTATAATGTCATTTTTGGTTTGACTAACTCATGGGAAAAGGGACAAAAATTATTACCTTTGCCAATTATTTCAGAAAGGAGTTGATTATGGGAAACCCTGGCAGAAAAACTATATGGACGGCATTTATTTCAATAGGTTTATTAATAATATTACTTTCCTTGTTGCCAGGTTTTACAGGTTTTGGTAGCAATTCCACAACTGAAAAGGAACTACCTGACTCAGCATATACGATTAAATCTTTCAAAATGCCTGACCTTGTGACATTTGCAGGGGAGAGGATGCCGCTGGAAAATTTTGATACAAGGGAAAGCCTTGAACGTGAAATTCTTGTGAGCGCTTACAGGCATTCATCAACCATACTGATCATAAAGAGGGCTAACCGCTACCTTCCGGTAATAGAGAAAATACTTAAAAAGAACGACATACCGGATGATTTTAAATACCTGGCAGCTGCAGAGAGTGAGTACAGCAATATGATATCTCCGGCAGGTGCAACAGGTTTCTGGCAAATTATGCCAAGAACCGGAAGAGAAGACGGGATGGAGATTAACCAGGTTGTCGACGAGAGATATGATGTAGAAAAGTCAACGCAGTTTGCATGCGATTATTTCAGGAAGTCGTATGAGAAATATGGAAACTGGACACTGGCTGCTGCTTCGTATAACGGAGGTAGAGCCGGTATCGACAGGCAGATAGAAATTCAAAAGCAGAATAATTATTATGACCTCCTTCTTAATGAAGAGACAGCACGCTACATTTTCAGGGCAGTAGCCTATAAACTCATCATTTCCGATCCACAGCGATACGGGTTTAATATTAATAAGGAAGACCTTTATCCGGTGCTTGATTATTACGAGGTAAAGGTTGATACTGCAGTTAATAATTTCTCTGATTTTGCCAGTAAATTCGGCACCAATTATAAACTGCTGAAATTTTTAAATCCCTGGCTCAGGAAACCCTATCTCACACCAAGACCCGGGAAGGAATATGTTATTAAGATACCGGCCGAAGGGATGAGAAATATTGAAAATACCGAAAGTGAGTACGAATTTGAAGATGCAAAATGAGCGAGGTGATTAATGTCCTTGGTGCCAGGGTCCATAACCTTCAGAATATAGATGTGTCTATCCCGCGTAACAAGCTGGTTGTAATAACCGGACTGAGCGGCAGTGGAAAATCCTCGTTGGCTTTCGACACCATCTATGCCGAAGGACAGAGAAGGTATATGGAGACCCTCTCAGCCTATGCCCGTCAGTTCCTCGGTGGTATGGAGCGCCCCGATGTGGATAAGATTACAGGCCTAAGCCCGGTTATTTCAATTGAACAAAAAACCACAAACAAGAACCCCAGGTCGACTGTTGGCACAATTACCGAAATTTATGATTTCCTGAGGCTGCTTTATGCCAGGGCCGGTGAGGCCTATTCTTATGCATCAGGAGAAAAAATGGTCAAATATACCGATGAACAGATACTCGGACTTGTAAAAGAGCGATTTGCCGGTAAAAAGATATTTCTTCTGGCGCCTGTGGTAAAAGGAAGGAAAGGACATTATAAAGAGCTTTTTGAACAACTGAGGCGTAAAGGCTTCCTGAGTGTGAGGATTAACGGTGAATTGCGTGATCTGACTCCGGGTATGAAGCTCGACCGGTATAAAACCCATTTCATTGAGCTTGTTATTGACAAGTTCAGAGTTGGAGAGACAACAGATAAACGCCTGCATGATTCCATCATAACATCCCTCGACCAGGGTGATGGTATTATGATGGTGCTCGACGCTGAATCGAAAAATACCAGGTTTTTCAGCCGCCACCTTATGTGCCCGGTGACAGGGATCTCATATAATGAACCTGCACCGCATACTTTCTCATTCAACTCTCCACAGGGTGCCTGCCCGCATTGTAACGGACTAGGAGAAGTGTCGAGTATTGACGAGAAGAAACTTATCCCTGACCCGGGCCTTAGTATCAGGAAAGGTGGCATAGAACCTCTTGGTAAATACAGGAATATCTGGATTTTCTGGCAGATTGAGGCCATAGCCGAGAAAAACGGTTTCACACTCGATACTCCTATAAGGGATATACAACCTGAGGCACTGAATAAGGTTCTTTACGGCTCCGATGAAGTTCTTAAACTATCCAATACTCCCCTGGGCATGACTTCAAACTATTTTATGACCTTTGAAGGTGTCGTAAATTTCGTGGGTAACCAGGAAGTCATTAATGGCAATAAGAATGGGGCAAAAATTAAAGACCAGTACGTTCAGTATAATGTATGCCCGGAATGTAATGGTACAAGACTGAAAAAAGAATCATTATGGTTCAGGATTGGTGACAGGAATATCGGAGAGCTGGCTGCCATGGATATAAGGGATTTATCGGAATTTCTGGAAAATGTAGAGGATAAGATGACAGGGAACCAGAAGAAAATTGCTGCAGAGATACTTAAAGAGATACGATCGCGACTGGGTTTTCTTCTTGAGGTAGGTCTGGAATACCTGTCACTCAACAGGGGAGCACGCACACTTTCAGGGGGGGAGAGCCAGAGAATAAGACTGGCTACCCAGATCGGTTCACGGCTTGTCAATGTATTATATATTCTCGATGAACCAAGCATTGGGCTTCACCAGCGAGATAACAGGAGACTGATAGAGGCACTTAAACAGCTCAGGGATTCAGGTAACTCAGTAATTGTGGTGGAACACGATAAAGAGATGATAATGTCAGCCGATTATATCGTGGATATGGGACCGGGAGCAGGCCTGCATGGCGGACTGGTTGTGGCATCGGGTAATCCTGAAGAGATGATGAAGAAAGATACCCTGACGGCAGCTTACCTGAGCGACAGAAAAAGATTCGAAATACCAGCGAAAAGAAGGGAAGGAAACGGGAAACAACTGTTTCTCTCAGGAGCTACAGGCCATAACCTTCAAAATGTGGATGTTATTCTTCCGTTGGGAACTCTTATTTGCGTTACAGGAGTATCCGGTAGCGGTAAGTCATCATTAATAAACCAGACACTTCATCCGGCCCTGGCCAGGAAATTCCATCATTCGGGTAAATCACCCCTGCCATACAGGGATATTAACGGACTGGAATATCTCGATAAGGTCATTGAGGTTAACCAGGCACCAATAGGCAAGACCCCAAGATCCAACCCGGCTACCTATACCGGTGTTTTTACCGATATAAGGAAACTCTTTGAACAAACAACAGAAGCCAAAATACGAGGATTTTCCGCGGGAAGGTTCTCTTTTAATGTTAAGGGAGGACGTTGTGAGAGTTGCGAAGGCGCCGGTGTAAAAACCATTGAGATGAATTTCCTTCCTGATGTCTATGTTCACTGCACAGAATGCAACGGGAAACGTTATAACAGGGAGACCCTGGAAGTGAAATATAAAGGAAAATCAATAAGTGATGTTCTTGAAATGACTGTTGATAAAGCAGTGGAATTTTTTTCCAACGTGCCATCTATCTACCATAAAATAAAGACAATCCAGGATGTGGGCCTGGGTTATATTAAACTCGGACAGCAATCTACCACGCTCTCAGGAGGAGAAGCACAGAGGGTGAAACTTGCCACTGAGCTGGCCCGCCGCGATACCGGTAAAACAATATATATCCTTGACGAACCGACAACGGGTCTCCATTTTGAAGATGTGAGAGTCCTGCTGGATGTGCTTAATAAACTGGTTGACAGGGGTAATACCGTGGTGGTTATTGAACACAACATGGATGTGGTGAAAATGGCCGATCATGTTATTGACCTGGGTAAAGAGGGAGGAAAAATGGGTGGTAATATTATCTTTACAGGCACTCCCGAGCAACTGTCTGAATTCGGTGACAGCTATACGGGAAAATACCTGGCACCTGAACTAAAAGCATGAGGAAAGATTTTAATTTTTATATTTGAATACAAAATAAACCGACCGTAACATTATGGAGAAACCAGCTGATCTTATAAAAGAAGCATTTACACAGAAGACATGGAATGAAATACATATAACAGACTCATGGAGAGTCTTCAAGATAATATCAGAACTTGTTGAAGGTTTTGAAAAGCTTGCACGTATCGGGCCCTGTGTTTCCATCTTTGGTTCTGCACGTACTCATAGTGATGATAAATACTATAAAATGGCTGAGGAAATAGCCTTTAAACTTACCCAGAACGGGTACGGCGTAATAACAGGTGGCGGACCCGGCATCATGGAAGCAGCCAATAAGGGAGCCAACAGGGGTAAAGGCAAGTCGGTAGGTATCAATATTGATCTGCCTTTCGAGCAAAGACCAAATCCATATATCGACCCGGACAAGCTTATTACATTCGATCATTTTTTCGTACGCAAAGTGATGTTCATGAAATATGCCCAGGGATTTATTGTGATGCCCGGGGGATTCGGAACATTTGATGAACTGTTTGAGGCTATTACTCTTATCCAGACAAGAAAAATCGGTAAATTCCCCATAATACTTGTAGGGAAGAAATACTGGAGCGGACTTGTGGAATGGATTAAAGAAGAGATGCTTGGTGAAGAGAATAATATCAATCCCGACGATCTGAATATTTTTACACTTGTTGATACAGCTGATGAGGCCGTTGAAAATATTGTGAAGTTCTACTCAAGATATCTGCTCAGCCCGAACTTCTGATCAGATTTTTCTCATGCGGTCCATCTCCCTGCCGGCATCTTTACGCTTCAGGGTCTCCCGCTTGTCATATTCCTTTTTGCCTTTGGCTATGGCTATCTCAGCCTTAGCCAGACCTCTTTCATTAATAAAGACCTTTATTACTATAATGGTAAGCCCGCTTTCCTTCACTTTTCTCTCTATCTTTTTAAGCTCGCGGGCGGTCAACAATAGTTTTCTCTCCCTGAGAGGATCGTGGTTGTTGAGGTTCCCCCACCAGTATTCGGAGATATGCATCCCCCTGATGTACAATTCTCCGTTGCTGAAGAAACAGTATGAGTCGGCCAGGGTCGCTTTTCCCAGTCTTATCGATTTGATCTCTGTGCCAGCCAGTTTAATCCCCGCTGTAAATTTCTCAAGGAACTCATAGTCGTGAGAAGCTTTCTTATTTCTTATTACAATATTGTCCGTTTTACCTTTCATAAGGTATCTCCCTGTCCTCTTTTATTTAAAATCATCACTTTCCGGATATATACGATCCGGATGCCCGGCAAAATTAAAGAAATTTATGGTATCTTGCTTAACCATTCCGGATCATTAACCATCTAAACGTGACAAAGATATCTGATTACGATTTACTTGTAATTACCGGACCTACTGCTTCCGGTAAGACCACTCTTGCTGTTTCAGTTGCAAATGAACTTGATGGAGAGATAATAAGCGCCGATTCGCGACAGGTGTACAGAGGTATGGATATCGGTACAGGTAAGGACTTCGATGAGTATGTAATCGAAGGTAAAAAAGTTCCCTGCCACCTGATTGATATAGTGGACCCGGGTTATAAATATAATGTTTTTGAATACCAGCGCGATTTCTTCAGAGTCTTTGCCGATTTTCAGAAAAGGGGTGTTTTTCCTGTTGTCTGCGGAGGATCAGGTATGTATGCAGATAGTATTATTTCCGGTTACAAGATGTACGAGGTTCCCCCCGACAGCGGCCTGCGGGCTGAACTGGAAAAGAAAAGCATGGCTGAGCTGAAAGGGATTCTTATTACTTATAAGAATATTCATAATATAACCGATTTTGATACAAAGAAGAGACTTGTCAGGGCTATTGAGATAGAGCATTTTAGCAAGAACAGGAAAAAAACAGGGAGCATCTTTCCCAGACTCAATATACTTGTAGTAGGAGTGAAGACCGACAGGGAGACCAGGAGAAGGAAGATATCGGAAAGACTTAAAGCACGGCTCGACGCAGGCATGATAGATGAGGTTAAAGGGCTGATTGAAAATGGTGTCAGATCAGAAACTCTTATTTATTACGGGCTTGAATATAAATTTATCACTATGTACCTGTTAGGTAAAATGACTTATGATGAGATGTTCAAAGGACTGGAGATCGCTATTCACCAGTTCGCCAAAAGACAGATGACATGGTTCAGGGGTATGGAAAGAAAAGGAACTGTTATCAACTGGATTGATGGTTCTCTCCCTCTGAATGAAAAACTGGATCTTGTCCTGGATATGCTTTCCGGGAGCTAAAGTTATATACAGATATATTCAGCTCCTTGAGAGCTGTAGTTCCCTATAGAGACAGACTGCACCCCGGCTTCACCGGGGGTTATTCATATTTGGCTCTTTCAGAGCCTGATGAGACAATAAGAAACTTCATTTGAACAGGCAAGCTGTCTCAATAGGATATATTAAACATAATGCAACCCCGGTCATACATAAAGCCCGTTCGACCCAATGCCCGAATGAATTCGTTCAGGCGGGCATTAGGTCGGACGGTTCCCAAAAAATAAGATATTAATATTAAGCACTTTGCGACCTTGCGTTTTGCCTTTGCGAGCTCATGCTTACATTATTGTCTCTTTTTATATCATCGCCGGTTTTTTACTTCAGGTATTTATCGAGCCATTCAAAAAACTCATTTTGCCAAATTACAGAGTTCTGTGGCTTGGTGACCCAGTGACACTCATCTTCGAAATACAAAAGCCTGCTGGGAATACCCCTGAGCTGTGCTGCCTGGAAGGCTTCCAGACTCTGTGTATAAGGGATCCTGAAATCGTTGGCGCCCGTTATGATAAGTATAGGTGTATCCCATTTTTTTACCATCAGATGAGGTGAGAACCGGTAGCTGGGAGTATTATCCCAATAGGGACCTCCATATTCAAAATCGGGGAACCACAACTCGTCTGTTGATCCGTACTCACTAATAAAGTCGAAGACTCCTGCATGTGAGATAAAGGTCTTAAATCTCCCCTTATGAACTCCCTCGAGATAATATATTGAGAATCCTCCGTAAGATGCACCTACTGCACCCATTTTATCAGCATCAACATATGGCTGTTTAGCCATGAAGTCAGTAGCGTCGAGGTAGTCCTGGATATTCTTGCCGCCCCAGTCGCCTGATATCTCTTCCTTCCATGCCTGGCCGAACCCGGCCACACCCCGCCTGTTGGGAGCAAAGACAATATATCCCCTGGCTGCCATCATCTGGAAATTCCACCTGTACGACCAGAACTGATCGAGGGCAGACTGGGGGCCTCCTTCACAGAAGAGCAGGGTAGGGTATTTTTTTGAAGGGTCAAAATCGGGCGGATAAATGACCCACATCTGGAGATCCTTGTTATCTTTCGTCTTTGTATATTTTTCATCGACATTACCCATCCTGATCGATTCATAGATATCCTTGTTTATGGAACTTACCTGTTTTACTTCCCCGTTGTTGATATCAACAAGAGCAATCTCCGGGGCCATAGACATAGAAACAAGACCCGATGCCATTATCCCCGAATTGAAAGAAAGGGGCCCGAGGTTATGCACGCCGTCGGTAACCTGTGTCACACCTGTTCCTGCCAGGCTGGTTTTGAATACCTGTGAAGTGCCGAGATGTGAACAGACAAAATATAGAGTCTCATTATTTGTCCAGGTAATATCTGAGACGTCGAAATCCCAGTCCCTGGTGATCCATGTCCTTTTATTTTCTTTTATGTCGTAAACAAAAAGGCGGTTCAGGTCAGACTCATAACCATCCCTCTCCATGCTCTGGTAAGCAATTTTCGAACCATCGGGCGAAAAGACAGGACATTTATCATAACCCATGTTGCCTTTGGTAATGTTTGTTTCCTTTCCATCAACCACATCATAAAGGAAGATGTCGCTGTTGGTGCTTTTAGCGTCAGCAACGCCGGTCAGCCTTTTCGATGTATATGCTATAAACTTACCATCCGGACTCCAGGCTATTTCCGTTTCATCAAAATACGGCGAGAGAGGAGATTCGAAATGCTGTCCTTCCATAATATCTTTTTCATCAGATACAGTCCTTCCGTTGAATGATGCCACAAAAATGTGACTGTAGGAATAATCGCTCCAATAGTTCCAATGCCTGTACATGAGGTCATTGATGATCCTGACTCTAGCCTTGGGAAGGTTATACTTCTCATTGGCCGTCTGATCGAGTTTAACCCTTCTGGTGAAATAGATCTTATCACCCGTAGGAGCTATATTATAATACTCGAAATCTGATATCCCCGACACCACTTTCTGGTCCGATCCGTCAGCATTCATTGTAAACAGGTTCCCATTGTTGGTAAAAGCTATTGACTTTCCTCCGTTAAACCATCTTGGATCGCTGCCTCCTTCAGTAGTCATCTGTACAGGATCTCCCCCCGCGGTAGACTGCTTGTAGATATTTGTCAGCCTTGCTTCCGTTGCCAGGTCGATGTCAGTAGCGGCATAAACGATATAGGAACCGTCGGGTGAGAGATCGAAGTTTCCCAGCCGCCTGAATTTCCACATGATTTCCGGTGTCATTACGCCACCGGCTTTTTCATCCGGTGTCAGCTGATTGTCGATACGCGTAAGAGCACCTGTATTAACGGTGGCATTTTGTTTGCACGATGACGGAAACAAAAGCACCAGAAGAAATACCGGTAAGAGATATTTTTTCATAAGAGGTAAATATTTGGTTAGTGAATTATTGTTTCTTCAGGGCATCAATGACCTTGGTCTTCAGTTCATCATAAAGCTCCGGATTGTCTCTTAGAATCTGCTTCACAGCATCACGCCCCTGTCCCAGTTTGGTTTCACCATAACTAAACCACGAACCGCTTTTTTTGATAATATTGAAATCGACACCCATATCAATCAGTTCTCCGACCTGTGAAATACCTTCCCCGTACATGATATCGAAATCGGCCTTTTTGAATGGTGGGGCAAGCTTGTTTTTAACGATTTTTACTCTTGTTCTGCTGCCAACAATCTCATCGCCTTCCTTAATCTGGTTTGTTCTGCGTATGTCGAGTCGTACAGATGCATAAAACTTGAGAGCATTACCTCCTGTTGTTGTTTCGGGATTGCCGAACATCACACCG
>JBJKPQ010000176.1:0-24194 GCA_046706305.1 Bacteroidales bacterium | reverse complement strand
GATCCTTCAGATACTGACGAGGAGAACAAAGAATAACCCCCTGCTTATTGGTGAGCCCGGTGTGGGCAAGACGGCAATAGCAGAAGGTCTTGCTCACAGGATAATAAGGGGAGACGTGCCGGAAGATATTAAATCAAGGGTTATTTATTCACTTGATATGGGGGCTCTGATAGCCGGGGCCAAATACAAGGGGGAATTCGAAGAGAGGCTGAAGTCTGTTGTAAATGAAGTAATAGGTTCGGATGGCAATATTGTGCTCTTTATAGATGAGATACATACACTTGTTGGTGCTGGTAAATCGGAAGGTGCAATGGATGCTGCCAATATACTTAAGCCGGCTCTGGCAAGAGGCGACCTTCGGGCCATTGGCGCCACCACTCTGAGTGAATACCAGAAATACTTTGAAAAGGACAAGGCTCTCGAAAGACGTTTCCAGGTAGTAATGGTGGATGAACCTGGCAGGGCCGATTCAATTTCAATACTCAGGGGAATAAGGGAGAAATATGAAACGCACCATAAAGTTATTATCAGAGACGAAGCGATAATTGCTGCGGTTGACCTGTCAACAAGGTATATTACCGACAGGTTTCTTCCCGACAAGGCAATTGACCTGATTGATGAGGCAGCCTCCAAACTGAGGCTGGAGATGAATTCTGTACCTGAAGAGATCGATGAGGCTGAACGAACAATTGCAAGGCTTGAGATTGAAAAAGAGGCAATAAGACGTGACGGCGATACTTTAAAATCTGAAAAGATATCGAGAGAACTGGCAGATATGCAGGCAAGACGTGATGCTCTTAAGGCAGATTGGAAATCAGAAAAAGAGATGATTGAGAAAGTGCAGGCCATGAAAGAAGAAGTTGAGTCTTTGCGGTTCGAGGCGGAGAAAGCTGAGAGAAGCGGGGATTATGGAAGAGTTGCAGAGATACGTTATGGTAAAATTGTGGATCTTGAAAATGATATTTCTGAACTTAAGGCAACAATTGACCAGAAGAGGAGCAAGGGTTCTCTTATCCAGGAAGAAGTGCGTTCCGAGGATATTGCAGCTGTTGTGTCCAAATGGACAGGGATCCCTGTTTCCAGGATGATGGAAAGCGAAAAGGAAAAGTTACTGCGTCTGGAGGAAGAGTTACATAAGAGAGTGGTTGGTCAGGATGAGGCCATTGCTGCCGTTTCGGATGCCGTGAGGAGATCAAGGGCCGGGCTTCAGGATCAGAAGAAACCGGTAGGGTCATTCATTTTCCTCGGTACAACAGGTGTGGGTAAAACAGAACTGGCAAGGGCTCTGGCTGAATTCCTGTTTAATGATGAAAACCTGATGACCAGGATAGATATGTCAGAATACCAGGAGAGACACTCAGTGTCACGTCTTATAGGGGCTCCTCCGGGATACGTAGGTTACGATGAAGGCGGTCAGCTTACGGAGGCAGTAAGACATAAACCATATTCTGTTGTTCTTCTTGATGAGATCGAGAAAGCCCATCCCGATGTGTTCAACCTTCTCCTGCAGGTGCTTGACGAAGGAAGGCTCACTGATAATAAGGGACGAACAATTAATTTCAGAAATGTAATTGTCATTATGACCTCCAATCTTGGTTCTGAGATTATCAGGGACCGTATGGAGAAGTGGAATGATGAAATGCCCAGCGAGGAGGAAGACAAACTGAGGAAAGATATAATGCTTTTGCTACGCCGATCGCTCAGACCTGAATTTCTAAACAGGGTTGATGAGATAGTGATGTTTACACCTCTTTCCTGGAACCAGGTTCGTGAAATTGTTCTTATTCAGATTAAAAGAATAGAAGAGATGCTCCACGACTATAATTTGAAAATCACTGTTACTGAAAAAGCTGTCGACTGGCTTACAGACCGGGGTTATGATCCTCAACTCGGAGCGCGGCCCGTTAAGCGTCTTATCCAAAAAGAGGTGATTAATGAACTGTCAAAGGAAATAATCGGAGGAAGTGTATCTAAAGAAGACAATATTTTGGTAGATGTTGAACCTGAAGGACTTGTATTTAAAAAACAATGAGGTTTCCTTATTTATGAAAATGATTTCATGCATGACTGCATATCATCATAGATCTGGAAGATTGTATGAAGGTGCAGGGTACGGAATGTATCCATTATACGGGGTTCGGGATTTGCAAATTTAAGAGTGCCGTAGTTATTCCTGGCTCCTTTCATTATTGCCAGGAAACAGCCAAATCCCGAGCTGTCAATATACTGGACTCCGCTCAGATCGATAATTACTTTTGCACGAGGGCTGTCAAAAGACTTCATGATACCCTCTTTTATGCTGTCTGTAATAAGAGCATCAATCCTGTCGACATTAAAAGTTACAGTGTCAATGTTGCCTGTCTTCGTTATGCTGATCATTTATAGCGATTAGTTATCGGTTCAGATAATGTTCCAATTCACTGATTGCAGCATCTGTATCCGATTTGAACCTTTTAATATATGATTCGTACATATCCGGCTCCATGGATTCTCTTGCCTGTAACTCAAAGGTTTTAAGCATCATAGCAAGATCCTCCATGCCCATTATAGCCACAGATGACTTGGCTTTGTGAGCCAGCTGACCCAGGAATTTGTAATTTTTTTCAGCAAGCTTTTCAGTTAGTTCATTATATATCTCCAGCGACTGCTCCCTGAACATATCTATTATCTCTTTTTCTGTTTCGAGGTCCCCTCCCGACACGCTCTGCAGATATTCGGGATTTATGAATTTATAGTCCATCGAATGGGTGTTATGATTAAGGATTAACTGATAAACAAATATAGCAATATTTTTTTGCGATCTATTTAAATACACCCGGGTTGTCCGTTAAGTAGTTTTTTATGTTATTTTTATAGTGATAAAAACGGAATGATATGCAATACTTTTCAAAACTGACAGCAATCTTATTTCTGCTTTTTTCACTCGTGGCAGAAGGGCAGACTGATGTATCTGTAAGCAAAAAAGAGTTTAATACCGGAAAGGCAGGTTTTGCTGATGCCTGGAAACATGTAAAGGAAGGGGATAAATTCTACAGCCAGGGAGGAGCTTCATTCGGGAAAGCTTTCGATGAATATCTCCAGGCAATAGTCTATAATAACTCCGACCCGGCGCTGAATTACAAGACAGGTATCTCAGCTCTTTTTTCCGATCATAAGGAAGAAGCTTCAGGTTTTCTTCTGAATGCACTGGAGTTTAACAGGAATGTTACAGATGATATATTATTTTTCGCGGGATGGGCTTTGCAGTATAATGGTAAGTATGATGAAGCCATATCGAGGTTCAATGAATATAAAAGTTCAGCAGATCCGAAACACTCTGAAGCAATGATCGCTGAAGCTGAAAGGCATATTGATGAATGTAATTCTGCAATTGTTATTACGGGCGATACTATGAGAGTGGATATCTTTAGCCCGGGCCCTGCTGTTAACTCGGAAAGTGATGATTATTCTGAGTTACTGACAGCCGACGGGAGTACTATGTATTTTGCCTCCAGAAGATGGACGGACAGATCATTTGCCCATCCTGACATGAAATACGATGAGAATATTTATGTTTCTCATATTGAGAACGGGGTTTGGGGAACAGCATCGCCTGCCGGGAAAGATATTACAACAAAATACTGTGAAGCTCCTTTATTTATTAATAAGGAAGGAGACAGATTATATATTTATGAAGGATCCGAAAGGAACGGGGATATCAAAGTGTCCGAGAAAAAGAATGGTATATGGCGTACACCGGGGAAACTGCCCTTCCCTGTAAATTCATCAGGCTCTGAGACATCATTCTGTATCAGTCCTTCTGGCAACGAGATTTATTACGTTTCTGACCAGGGGAAAGTTAACATAGGAGGGAAAGATATATATTTTATAAGGAAATTAAATGAACGAAAGTGGTCAAAGCCAATAAATGCGGGTAGTATGATAAACACGCGTTACGATGAGGAAAGTGTAAGGATATCCTCAACCGGAGATACACTATGGTTCAGTTCGATGGGCCATAATTCCATTGGAGGCTACGATATCTTCTTTAGTGTCAGGGGTCAGGATGGAGAATGGGGGGCCGTTACAAACTGCGGATACCCGGTTAATTCCGTATGGGACGATCTGTTTTATGTTCCTTCTCCGGTGAACGACAGTGTCTTTTTCTTTTCATCCAACCGCAGCGGCGGTGTGGGTGGCCTGGATATCTATGAAGGCAGGATACTGCCGGCTTTGCAGGATACTCTTCCTCCTCCCGTTGCAAAGCCTGATACCGTAATAATTCGTGATACTGTTGTAGTGAAAGCGCCTGAACCGGCAAAAGATGCTGTTATTCTTGAAGGAAAGATCCTCGATTCCGAATCCGGTGAACCTGTCCTGGCAAGAATAGATATACTGGATATGCTCACTGATTCTGTAATTGTAACCACAGCAAGCTCAGATACTGACGGATCGTACAGCGTGGGGCTTCCTGCAAAAAAAGCATATAACGTTAACCTTAAGGCCGCAGGTTACCTTTCAGATATGAAGCAGGTTGTTATACCACCGGGATACGATAAGGACACATATCCCTTTGATGCTTCACTTATCAAGGTGAAAGTGGGAAAAAGGGTCGTCCTTAACAACATACTGTTTGAAACAGGAAAATCTATTCTTACCAAAAGTTCATACGCTGAACTTGATCATCTCCTTGGTATTCTGAATGACAATCCTAATATGAAAATTGAGATATCAGGTCATACGGACAACACAGGAAGTGCTGCGATAAACACCCGGCTTTCGGGAGAAAGGGCAAAAGCTGTGGTTGATTATCTCACAGGTAAAGGTATAGATAAATCGCGCCTTACATCAAGGGGATACGGCTCTTCCCAGCCTGTTGCCGACAACTCAACACCTCAGGGCAGGGCTAAAAACAGGAGAGTGGAATTTAAAATACTGGAATTCTGATAATAGTCAGATTTTTTTTCAATTCTTCTTACTTCCTTTAAGCGACCTGAGGGAGACAATTCTTCTTCAGGGTAATTTAAAAGCTAACAGGATGAAAACTACTGCATTTACTAAATTTCACGAGGAAGCAGGTGCCAAAATGGTGCCTTTTGCCGGATTCATTATGCCGGTGGAATATACAGGGATCAATGATGAACATATAACAGTAAGGGAAAAGGCCGGAGTGTTTGATGTGTCTCATATGGGGGAATTTATGGTTACAGGCCCGCATGCACTGGATTTCCTTCAGCATATTACAACAAATGATGTTTCAGCATTGGTTGAAGGCAAAGTACAGTATTCATGTTTTCCTAACGGGAAGGGTGGTATAGTGGATGACTTGCTGGTTTACATGTTTGACAGGGAAAAATATTTGCTTGTAGTTAATGCCGCAAATATTGATAAAGACTGGAACTGGTGTGTAACACATGCTGATTCTTTTGGTATTAAACCGGGAGAGGACCTCGTGAATATTTCTGACCGGATGGCACAGCTGGCAGTTCAGGGCCCCCTGGCCTTGAAAGCAATGCAAAAACTTACTGATGATAATATCATGGATATGGAATATTATACATTCAGGGTGCTTGAATTTGCAGGAATTAAAGACGTAATATTTTCCACAACAGGTTATACAGGGGCAGGAGGCTGTGAAATATATGTGAAAAATGAAGACGGGCCCAGGCTCTGGAAAGCTGTCTTTGATGCCGGGCAGGAAATAGGAATAAAACCGGCAGGGCTCGGAGCCAGGGACACACTCAGGCTTGAGATGGGATTCTGCCTGTACGGCAATGATATTAATGACAGTACTTCACCCATTGAAGCCGGACTGGGCTGGATAACAAAGTTTACAGGTGAAAAGGATTTTATTGATAAGACTTTACTTTTCGAACAAAAACAAAACGGGGTTGACAGGAGACTCAAAGGCTTTGTGATGAAAGAAAGAGGTATTCCACGCCAGCATTATGAAGTGGTAAATGCCGATGGAAATGTGATCGGGGAGGTAACCTCGGGGACAATGTCACCTATGATGAAACAGGGTATAGGTATGGCTTATCTGGCAAAGGGATACTGGAAAAAAGGTACGGAGGTTTATATAAGGATAAGGAATAAGGATCTTAAGGCAGAGGTTGTGGATCTTCCTATCTATAAAAAGGATTGAGGTATTTGCTATGGTAAAAAGAAAACTGGAAACCTGTTTTTCACCGGCTTTGTTCATGCCCGATGAAAACCATGAATCCATTGTTGTCGTTATTGACATCCTTCGTGCATCGTCTGCAATCTGCACAGCTTTTGCCAACGGTGCATCCTCTATTATTCCGGTAGCTGAAGTGGAGGAGGCAAGACAATACAAAAAAAAAGGTTACCTGGTTGCAGCAGAGAGAGACGGTTTTGTTCTTGATTTTGCCGATTTTGGCAATTCGCCTTTTAACTTCACAAAAGAGAGAGTTGAAGGAAAAACAATTGTCTACAGTACCACAAACGGTACAGGGATAATTAACATGGCTTCCCGCGCATTCATGACTGTAATAGGATCTTTTTTAAATATTGGAGCTGTTATCAGATTCCTCGAACAAAGCGACAGGGATGTGCTGTTATTTTGTGCAGGATGGAAAAACAGGTTTAATATAGAAGATACCATATGTGCCGGAGCCATCGCTGAACAGCTGATTGACAGTGGAATGTATTCAACAATATGTGATTCGACCCTTGCGGCCATAGATCTCTGGTCGCTGGCCAAAAATGATCTGCCTGCCTATATAGATAAAGTGGCCCAGAGAACCCGGTTAAGGGATAAGGGACTGGATGATTGCATCAGTTTCTGTATTTCAAGAGATTTTACGGGAAAAGTGCCTTACATAAAGGATGGGATCCTTGTCAGTGATATTTTCTAGGAAGCATTGCATCTCATCCTTGCAGGCTGTCATCTATTTTATATAAATTTGTATCAGTATAAATTCCGGGTAACTGAATATTTTAAAAACATGTAATATGAAAAAACATAATTTTTATGCAGGTCCTTCCATACTTCCTCAGTATACTATTGAAAAGACCATTGAAGGAATTAAGAATTTTTCGGGAACAGGTCTGTCCGTGCTGGAGATATCACATCGCAGTAAGGAGTTTGTTGCCTGTATGAATGATACAATATCACTATTTAAAGAGCTGCTCGACATACCGTCAGGATACCAGGTTATCTTCCTGGGAGGCGGTGCAAGTATGCAGTTTGCCATGGTACCAATGAATATGATGGAAAAAAAGGCAGCCTATCTGAATACAGGCCAGTGGGCTGGCAAAGCTTTAAAGGAAGCCAGGCTGTTTGGTGAGGTGGTTGAAGTTGCCTCGTCAAAGGACAAGCTATTTAATTATATTCCAAAAGGGTACGATGTTCCGGAAGATGCTGATTATTTTCACATCACTACAAATAATACTATTTATGGGACGGAAATTAAAAATGACCCTGATGTAAAAGTGCCGCTTGTTGCAGATATGTCATCCGATATCTTTAGCCGTCCGGTGGATATTTCAAAATATTCAATTATATACGGGGGAGCTCAGAAAAACCTTGCACCTGCAGGAGTCACTTTCGTTATAGTTAAGGAAGATGTTCTCGGAAAGGTTACACGTCCCATTCCTTCTATGCTCGACTACAGGACACATATCAAGGGAGAGTCGATGTTCAATACACCTCCTGTATTTGCAGTCTTTGCAGCCCAGCAGACATTACACTGGCTCAAAGCTCTGGGTGGAGTTGCAGCAATTCAAAAAAAGAATATTGAGAAAGCAAACCTTCTTTATGATGAGATAGACAGAAACCGGCTTTTTGTACCTACCGTAGCTGATCCTGACGACAGGTCGCTGATGAACATATGTTTCGTTATGTCGGAGGAATACAGGGATCTTGAACAGCCTTTTGCAGAATTTGCAAAATCCAAAGGACTTGTCGGCATCGGAGGACACAGATCAGTTGGCGGATTCCGTGCTTCAACCTATAATGCTCTTCCAAAGGAAAGCGTTGAAGCACTTGTTGCAGCTATGCAGGAATTTGAGAGAAATAATTAAAAAATTAAATAACAGAACATCTATTCCGTAAAGTGTAGCGGATATTAAATTTTTGTCTTTTATGAAGATACTTGTTGCAACAGAGAAACCTTTTGCCCCGGCGGCAATTAAACAAATGAGTGAAGTGGCAGAAGCAGCAGGTTATCAGCTGGCTCTTCTTGAACGTTATTGTGACGTTTCAGAACTGCTTACGGCTGTTGTGGATGCAGATGCACTGATAGTAAGGAGTGATAAGGTAACTGCTGAAGTTTTGAATGCGGCAAAAAACCTTAAGATTGTGGTAAGAGCAGGAGCAGGTTATGATAACCTGGATTTGGAGGCATGTACAGCACATGATGTTGTGGCTATGAACACACCCGGTCAAAATGCCAATGCCGTTGCCGAACTGGTTTTTGAATTGATACTATACCAGATAAGACATGGATTCACAGGAAAGTCAGGAACAGAACTGAGAGGAAAAACACTTGGACTGCATGCTTTTGGTAATGTGGGCAAATATGTTTCTGATATTGCCAGGGGCTTCGGCATGGACGTTTATGCATACGATCCATTTGTAAGTGAAAGAGTTATGAAAAATAATAATGCCAAGCAATGTATTAATGTTGACGAAATGTACAGGAAATGCCAGTATGTATCGGTTCATATGCCCTTTAATGATATAACAAAAGGATCGATAGGTTATGAGCTTCTTAAACAGATGCCAAATAATGCGGTACTGGTGAATACAGCCCGAAAAGAACTTATTGATGAAGAAGGACTGCTGAAGATCTTTGAAGATAGAAATGATTTCAGCTATCTTGCCGATGTATCGCCCGATTGCAAAGGTGTTATTGAGGAAAAGTTTAAGGACAGGTTTATTTTCACTGCAAAAAAAATGGGTGCACAAACAGAGGAAGCAAATTTAAATGCCGGTGTGGCTGCTGCCAGGCAGGTGGTGAGTTATTTTAAAACAGGTAATGTTAAATACAAATTGAACTAGCTGAAAATTTTTTGAACAGATGGCAGTTGTAAAACCATTCAGGGGACTTCGTCCTCCCGTCAGTATAGCCAGCGAACTGGCATGTCTTCCATATGATGTAATGAATACTGAAGAAGCCAGGAAAATGGCAAAAGGAAAGAAATATTCACTTCTGCATATAACACGGTCAGAGATAGACCTGCCTCCCGAAACCGATATTCACTCAGAACTGGTTTATAATAAGTCAGTTGAAAATTTCAGAAAATGGCAGGAGAATGGTTGGCTGGTGCAGGATCCTTCGCCCAACTATTATATCTATGCCCAGACAATGAAGGGCCGTACACAGTACGGGATAGTAGGATGTGCATCTGTTGACGATTACCTTAATGGTGTTATTAAGAAACACGAACTCACAAGGCCCGATAAGGAACAGGACCGGATGATACACGTGAGGGTTAATGATGCCAACATCGAACCGGTTTTTTTCGCCTATCCGCC
Source organism: Bacteroidales bacterium (assembly GCA_046706305.1). Taxonomy (GTDB): domain Bacteria; phylum Bacteroidota; class Bacteroidia; order Bacteroidales; family VadinHA17; genus LD21. The sequence goes on along the minus strand of JBJKPQ010000176.1, from coordinate 14,713 downwards.
GGTTAAGGAACTGGATGATATAGTTAATAAAACAGTTAGATCGCAAAAGCCTGAATATGATTTTGTTTCCGGTGATGGTTTTGGTCACACTTTCTGGGTTATAAGTGATAGTGAAACAAACCGGAATATAGAGAAACTTTTTAATGAAAAGGTCCCATATACATATGTTGCTGACGGCCACCACCGGACAGCCGCTGCAGCCCTGGTAGGTAAAGAAAAGCGAGATAACAATCCAAATCATAACGGAACAGAGGATTATAACTTCTTTCTTGCTGTTCACTTTCCTTCTGATCAGCTAAGGATAATTGATTACAACAGAACGGTGAAGGATCTCAACGGGCTCACAACTGATGAGCTTATTCAAAAGCTTGAGACAGGTTTTGTGGTTAAGGACAAAGGAGTAAAGAATTACAAACCACGACGGCTCCATGAAATTTCCATGTACCTTGAGGGAAAATGGTACAGCCTGACAGCCAGACCCGGAACATATGATGACAATGACCCTATTGCGATCCTTGATGTGACTATACTGACTAACCAGGTGCTTGGTCCCATTCTTGACATACAGGACCTCAGGAGATCGAAACGTATCGACTTTGTTGGTGGCATAAGAGGTCTAAGAGAATTGAAAAAAAGAGTTGACAGTGGTGAGATGAAGGTGGCTTTTGCCCTGTATCCTGTCTCAATGGATCAGCTTATTGCCATAGCCGACTCGGGAAACATAATGCCGCCGAAGACTACATGGTTTGAGCCGAAGCTGCGCAGCGGACTTGTGATCCATCTTCTTTGACAAACATAGTATCTTGGTTGGTATTGAAGAAAATATTGCCCGGATAAGAAGACAGATACCCAGCTCTGTCAGGCTTATTGCAGTGTCGAAAACAGTCGCCGTTGAGGACATTCAAACAGCTTATAATACCGGCCAGAGAGACTTTGGGGAAAACAGGGTGCAGGAATTGCTGATGAAGAAAGATGAGTTACCTGGTGACATAAAATGGCATCTCATCGGTCACCTGCAAACAAATAAGGTTAAGTATATTGCGCCGTTTATCAGCATGATCCATTCTGTCGATTCCTTCAGGCTTCTGTCTGCGATAGACAGGGAAGCTGGCAGGGCCGGTCGCATAATTAATTGCCTGCTGCAGATACATATTGCCGATGAAACAACAAAGTTCGGTTTTTTTCCTGAAGAAGTTATGACAATGATTGGGAATGAAGACCCTCTGCAATTTCAAAACATACTTATCTGCGGTGTGATGGGCATGGCTACCTTTACCGATGATCATGCTAAGGTAAGAAAGGAATTCTCAAAGCTTCGAAAGTGTTATTCTGATTTGAAGGAAAAGTATTTTGTTGGCCAACAGTCTTTCAGTGAAATTTCAATGGGCATGTCGGGCGATTACAGACTGGCTATTGAGGAAGGAAGCACTATGATCAGGATTGGAAGCAATATTTTCGGTGAAAGAAATAAAATATTTTAACTATATCATGGAAAACCTTAAAACAACCTATCTCGGCTTATCACTCAAGAGCCCTCTTATTGTAAGCAGCAGCAGGCTTACATCTGACCTGCAACACCTTAAAGAGGCCGAAAAGTTCGGGGCCGGCGCTGTTGTGCTTAAATCACTTTTTGAAGAACAGATACTGCATCACATAAGCACAATACCGTCTTCTGTTGATTACCCTGAAGCCGACGATTATATCTCCAATTACTCCAGGTCGCATTCCGTGGAAGAATACCTTGATCTCATAAGATCTGCGAAGAAAAACCTTTCAATACCGGTAATACCCAGTATTAATTGTTTTTCACCAAAAGGATGGATTGATTTTGCCAAAAATATTGAAGACGCCGGAGCTGATGCAATTGAGATAAACATGTTCTTTCTGCCAGGCAGCAGGAAAGAATCTTCAGAAGAAGCTGAACATGTCTATTTTGAGCTTATTGAGAATTTAAAAGCCGCTGTCTCCCTTCCTGTAGCAATTAAAATAGGTTACAGGTTTTCCAATATACTATATATGATAGACCAGTTTTATATGAGGGGTGTTGAAGGAATTGTAATGTTCAACAGGTTTTATGAGCCTGATATTGATGTGAACAGGATGGAAATTATACCTGCACCAGTATTCAGTAACGAGGGAGACAGAAGATACGTACTTCGCTGGGTAGCAATGGCCAGTGCCCAGGATATTGATATAGATATATCTGCATCAACAGGTGTGCATTCAGGCGACGATGCAATAAGGTATATACTGGCAGGGGCTGAAACAGTACAGCTCTGTTCTGTTCTTTATAAAAAAGGATTCGGGATCCTGAAAGATATTAATGAACATATTCTCGGCTGGATGAAACAAAAAGGCTTTAAAAATACTGGTGACTTCAGGGGTAAACTTAACTGGGCCAATTATGATAAGCCTGCAGTTTTTGAGCGTACGCAGTTTATGAAGTACTTCTCTTCAATAGATTAATAACTCTGAATCCTTTTTAAAGACTGTTCATAACCGATATCAGCTCGAGTGTTAGTTCTCTTTTCTCAGCTGCATCTCTAAAGGTACCATTTTGCAACTGGCTTATAATCTCTTCCTTTTTGCTGTGGTCAAGGGTTCCTGAAGAAGCTTCCAGCACGGTAAGGCATTCAATTGCAGTAATATAATCGCCCTCCATATAGACTTTGGCAATATCCTTTGCATATTCAGAATAATCGAGACCTGACTGCCAGCACGAGGCTACAAGCATGCTCACGGTACTGTCTTTCCATTCCCTTTTTATCGTTGCTATTACCTCGGGACAAACGGAAGGGTCCTTAAGGTCATTCATGAAATTTTCTATGGTTTTGCGTACTTCATTGTTATCTGATCTGTCGTACTGCCCGGCAAGAATGCCGATAACTCCTGAGAAAGGCTGTTCATCTCTTAATGCGATTATAGCATCAACAATAGTGTCATTGTCTCCTTTTTCAAGAATTGCTGAAAATTCTTTTAGTTTTTTGTCAGATTTTATCATTTTTTGAAGCTTTTTTGCAAAGGTAGAAATAGCTCCAATTACTGAAAGCTGTTTTTGAAAAATAAAAATAAAATACTAATTTAGTCGTGAATTAGATATCTCACTTTAACCTTTTCATCATGAATAAAAAATATGGAATTAGTTCAGGGATATTGATTGTATTTATCCTTTGTGCAAGTCTTGTTTCCGGTTGCAGGTCAGGAGGAAACAAAGCTCCCGCAGATGATTTGTCAGTTAATGTTCCTCAGGATAATTCTGCTGTTATTAGAGACGTCAGGCAGGCTAAGAAGATATTTGATGCCCTGCCTTCTCCCCTGGAGTCTGCCATGCTCATAAAATCTGCCGGAGCAAGATTTGAACAGACTCTCCTGAACCCTGTTTCGAATGTTAATAACTATGTTACAAATAAAAGCATGGCTCTTAACCTGGGGATCTACACCTGCGACCTGAGTTATGCAAGTCTTTATGATCAGACACAACTTATTATTGATTATATGAATGCAGCCAAGAAGATGGCTGACGGTCTGGGAATTCTTAAAGCTGTTGATCAGGCAACAATTGATGAACTGGAAGAAAACATTAATAACAGGGATGTTATTATGAAAATTGTAAGTGAGACATTCATGAATTCAAATTCATACCTTGAAGATAACGGTCAGCAGGCTATAGCTGCAATGGTTCTTACAGGCGGCTGGTTCGAAGGTCTTTATATCTCCACACAGCTGGTCGATATGAAGGAGTTCAACGGTAATAAGCTTGTTGGAAGAATTATAGATCAGAAGCTTTCAATTGATATACTTATCAACCTTCTTGAACAGAGTAAAGGCAATCCGGCTATTGATGAACTGATGGGCCAGGTGCAGCATTTGAAAACAGTCTTTGATAAAATATCTATTTCGACCTCCCGGATTAAACCTGAATATGATAAAGAAACAAATACTACTATCCTTAAGTCTCAGGTAAAGACAGATATGACTCCTGAAGTGTTCAAAGAACTTACTGCAGTTGTTGCAGATATCAGAAGTAGTTTCGTAAAATAACATAGCTATGAGAATATTTAGAATAACCCCGATCATTGCACTGTTTATCCTGGGCATAACAGTAAATGCCAATGCTCAATGTAAGGCATTTGCCAAGAAGGTATGCCTTCCTGAATTGGGATCATATACTCATGATGGAAATTATCATGCTGCCGTACTGGTTGAAGGAGAGGAAGCAGAACTTTACAAGACATTTTATTCAGATATGGAATATCGTGTTGCTGTATCAGGAGAGGAAGATCTGCCGAAGGTGGAGTTTAAAGTTCTTGATGCTGATAAAAATGTACTTTATTCCAATAAGGATAATGACTATTCGCCTACCTGGGATTTTAAACTGGAATCCAGTCAGCAACTGAAAATTGTTGTTAAGGTTCTTACAACCGACCAGGCTGAAGCTGCTCCGGAAAGCGGGTGTGTTTCAATAATGTTTGGATTCAAAATGAAGAAATAGGATTATTGTCCGACATATATAATCCGGGGGACGTGTTGAAACACGTCCTTCTTTTTTAATATAGTTTCTCTGCCAGGTACCTGCCTGTATATGATTCTTTGCAATTAACCAAATCTTCAGGCTTTCCTTCAAACACAACGTAGCCTCCATTTTCGCCGCCTTCAGGACCGAGATCTATTATCCAGTCAGAACTTTTAATCACCTCCTGGTTATGTTCAATAAGTAAAACAGAATGGCCATGATCAACCAATGCATTAATCGATTTAAGCAGTTTGTTTATATCGTGAAAATGCAGACCCGTGGTTGGCTCATCAAAGATGAAAAGTATCTGGCCGCTACCTTTTTCCTGGCTCAGGAAATAAGCAAGCTTTACACGCTGGCTTTCGCCTCCGGAGAGTGTGCTTGATGATTGCCCCATCTTTATATATCCAAGACCCACATCGGCCAGAGGCTTTAGTTTATCAACTATCCTTCTTTCGGTTTTCCCGGTATGGGAACTGAAAAATGCTATTGCATCATCAATAGTCATCTCCAGCATGTCATAGATATTTTTGCCATGGTATCTTACATCAAGAACATCCTTGCGAAACCTCATGCCTTTGCAACTTTCACATGTGAGCTCAACATCGGCCATAAATTGCATTTCGACTCTTATTACACCTTCTCCCTGGCATTCTTCACATCTTCCTCCTTCTACATTAAAGGAGAAATGTGATGCTTTGAAATTGTTTTGAACAGATGCCTGCTGCTCGGCATATAGTTTCCTTATTTCATCATATGCCTTAAGATACGTCACGGGATTGGATCTGCTCGATTTGCCTATCGGGTTCTGGTCCACCAGTTCAACACCTGTAAGTACATTTATGTCTCCCGAAAGTTCTGAAAAATGGCCCGGACGAAGATTGTTGCCATTGATCCTGTTTGACAGTACCCTGTATAATATATCTGAAACGAGGCTGGATTTCCCTGAGCCGCTTACACCTGTTACCGTTGTTATAGTGTGCAATGGAAATTTTACATTCAGATCTTTCAGATTATTCTCCCTTGCACCCCTGACTTCAATATAGCTGTTCCATTTTCTTCTGACCAAAGGTACCGGGACTTTTAATCTCCCGCTTAAGTAAGCTGCTGTCAGTGATTTATTTGCCTCGGTAACATCAAGGCCACCCTGGTAAACAACTTCACCGCCAAGTCTTCCCGCTTCAGGACCCAGATCAATGATTTCATCTGCCGCCCTTATTATTTCTTCTTCATGCTCCACCACCAGGACCGTGTTGCCCATATCCCGCAGTTCCCTGAGCACTTTAATAAGAAGATTGGTGTCGCGTGGATGAAGACCAATGCTTGGTTCATCGAGGATATACATCGACCCTACCAGGTTGCTGCCAAGAGAGGTGGCAAGATTTATTCTCTGCGACTCCCCTCCTGAAAGTGTTGATGAAAGCCTGTCAAGAGTAAGGTATGGCAATCCAACATCTACAAGAAATTTAAGACGTTGTGTTATTTCCCTTACCAGGCGATCTGCTATTTTAGCGTCTGATTCATCAAGTCTCAGGGATGTTATTTTTTCATATACTTTTAATACAGGAACAGATACAAGATCCTGTATCGACATCCCATCAATCTTAACATATACTGCCTCCTTACGCAACCTGCAACCCTTGCATTCCGGGCATGTTGTTTTTCCACGATACCGGCTAAGGAGAACACGGTATTGTATTTTGTACTTCTTTTCCTCAAGGTGACTGAAAAACTTATCGAGTCCGTAAAAATACCTGTTACCCTTCCATAACAAATCTTTTTGTTCAGGTGTAAGCTGGTATACGGGCTTATGTATAGGAAAATTAAAATGAGCGGCACCTGCAATAAGCCTTTCTTTCCATTTACGCATCGATTCACCTTTCCAGCAAACTATAGCATCATCGTAGACAGATAAATTCTGGTTAGGTATAACAAGGTCCTCATCTATTCCTATTATCTTTCCATATCCTTCGCACAGGGGACATGCTCCTATTGGATTATTGAAGCTGAAGAGATATTCGGACGGTTCTTCAAAGAGAATGCCGTCTTCTTCAAATTTGGTTGAGAAGCTTTCCCTCCTTGTCTTGTTATTATCAAGTACTATGACCTGGCAATAGCCTTTTCCCGTTTGAAAAGCTGTCTGGGCAGAATCAGCTGCCCTACTGAAACTGTCTGCAGAATGATTTATTACAAGCCTGTCTATAACAATATTTATATTCTGCCCCGGTCTGTAACTGCCATGGTCTGCTATCTCGTCTGTCCTGATAATATCGCCATTCGATTCTATCCTGTCGAATCCCTGTTTTCGCAGGAAACTGAAGTACTCTTCGGGATCTATGCTCTCAGGTATCTCTCCTGAAGAAGTTATAATTACTTTTGATCCTTCAGGAAGCGAAGCAAGAAAACATGTGATATCGTCAACACTGTGTTTCTTTACCTCCTTGCCTGATACCGGCGAATATGTTCTGCCGATCCTGGCAAACAATAATCTCAGGTAATCGTATATTTCCGTAGAAGTACCAACGGTAGATCTTGGATTGCGCGAGTTAACCTTCTGTTCAATGGCAATGGCAGGGGGGATGCCGTTAATAAAATCGACTTCCGGTTTGTTCATCCTTCCAAGGAATTGCCTGGCATATGCCGAAAGACTTTCGACATACCTTCTCTGTCCTGCAGCATATATTGTGTCAAATGCCAGTGAGGATTTCCCCGATCCCGAAACACCTGTGATCACAACTAACTGGTCACGGGGGATATTCAGGCTGACATTTTTAAGATTATGTACCCTGGCTCCCCTGATCTCAATACTTCCCTGCATATCTGTACCCCGGATTAATTTTGTTAAAATTTTAATAATCCTCAAAAATAGTACTTTCAAATTAAAAAAATTGTTTTCTTTGTATGACGATAACAATATCTATTAACTAAAAAACGACTGCCTATTGAATATCTCTACTCTGTGTAACTAAAAGAGTGAGCTATGAATAAATCGATGACCGATTATGAACTTATATCGCGGTTCATAAAAGGTGAGCAGTCGTGCTTTGAAGAATTAATCCACCGTCATAAGAACAAGGTGTTTGCGTATATAAGCCTTTATATTCGCGATCAGGCTTTGGCTGAGGATATCTTCCAGGATACTTTCCTGAAAGTGATACAGTCTGTAAAAGCAGGGAAATATTCCGATAATGGTAAATTTATTTCCTGGGTGATGCGTATCGCTCATAACCTTATAATAGATCATTTCAGGAGAATAAGGCAGATGAATATGATTTCAAATGATAATTATGAATCAGATATTTTTAACTCCAGGAAGTTCTCCGAAGAAACTATTGAGGATGGGATGATTAAGAAACAGATACAGAAGGATATCAGGAAAATGATCAGCAGCCTGCCTGATGATCAGAGAGAAGTTGTTATCCTCAGGCATTATGCCGGCCTTAGTTTCAAGGAAATTGCGGAGATTACTGATGTCAGTATAAATACTGCACTTGGCAGAATGCGGTATGCTCTTATTAATATGAGAAAAATAATGGAGGAGAAGAATATTTCTCTTACGCTTAACTGATTATTTGTTAAAAAAGACAATAAATTATAATCCGGGACGTTTTCAGATAAAATTGAAAACATGAAGCCTATGGGTTATAATTCTACTCCTTTTATTTCTTATAATGAGATCAGGGTTGAAGACATCGACATAATTGAAGATGCTTTCGGCCTTAATTCTGAATTTTACGATGTGATTGGCATTCTGGGACTTATTAAATCAGCTCCCCGAAAGAGTCTTACAACAAAACTAATAAGCAGAATCCGAAAACAGGATTGATTGCTTGCATTTTTGTTTTGTGCCCCTTACAGGATAAGTACTATTAGTAAGGGAATGGTGCTTTTATGCACTTTTTCACCGAAGGAACATTTGCTGAAATAAGGATTCCGGCTCTCCCGGCATTTTACCTGTTTCTCCGCTTCAGGGATTTTGACATTATCCTTGTTGGAATATTTTTTTTGCTTATATGGATTTAATGTAATATCTTAGTGATATTAAAATAATATCATTTACCATGTATCCGTTATGCTGAAAACAGGAAAAGTGATATCAATATTCCGGGCATGCGGGTTACAGTTTACAATTAAAACTATAAGCTCATGAAAAAAGAATTTGCAGTAAAACCTTTATCAGGTTATCTGGCTCTTCTGGCAGCACTTATATTTGGTGTAGCCGCTATAGCCGGGTTCTATTATGAAATAATCTGGCTTGGAGTTGTGCTTTCACTTCTTCTGGTCTTTACATTGATTGGTCTTACGGTTGTTAATCCTAATACAGCCTGTGTAATGGTGCTATTCGGTGCTTATAAGGGGACAATCAGGGAGAATGGATTCTTCTGGGTGAATCCCTTTTACATCAAACGACGTATTTCCCTGCGGGCAAGAAATTTTGACAGTGAGCCGATCAAGGTTAACGATAAGATTGGCAATCCCATTAATATAGGCCTGGTGCTGGTATGGAGAGGTCATGAAACATACAGTGCTGTTTTTGAAGGTGATGATTTCCAGCATTTTGTTCTTGTCCAGAGTGATGCAGCTCTTCGGAAACTTGCCGGTTTGTATCCTTATGACAATTTTGAGGATCATGAAGCTGAGATTGCACTTAGGAGCGGCGGCGAAGAAATAAATAATGAACTGGAAAAAGAGATAAGGGAAAGACTGGATATTGCTGGAATAGAAGTGATTGAAGCCAGGATTAACTATATAGCTTATGCGGAAGAAATAGCAAATGCAATGTTAAGACGTCAGCAGGCTTCTGCTGTTGTGTCTGCCCGCTTTAAGATCGTCGAAGGGGCTGTTTCTATGGTGCAGATGGCACTTGACCAGCTGTCGGATAAGAATATTGTTGACCTGGATGAAGAGAAGAAAGCTGCTATGGTCAGTAACCTGATGGTTGTCCTTTGTGGCGACAAGGATGCTACCCCGGTAGTTAATGCAGGAACATTGCATTCTTAATGATTAATTATGAGTCAGAAAAAACCATTTGTTCTCAGGATTGACCCGGAGAAGTTAAAGGCATTGGAGAAATGGGCTGCAGATGAGTTTCGCAGCACAAACGGGCAGATTGAATACATACTTGACCAGGCTCTTCGTAAATCAGGCAGATGGAAAAACAAAAACATATCACACGAAAATGAAAATGACAAAGCCGGTTAAATACACTTGTCCTAAATGCGGGTCAAGAACATGTCAGGTAGGAGAGATCAGAACCGCCAGTTCGTTCCTTACCAAGATATTCAATATTCAGAACAGGAGATTTTCCTCGGTATCATGCACTCATTGCAGTTATACTGAGTTTTATAATGTGCCTTCCGGGAAACTTGGTGATGTTCTCGATTTCATAATTGGAACCTGAATCATTCATTGATTTATCAGATAAACAGAGCAGCAGGCTGCAATGCCTGCTGTTTCGGTTCTTAAGCGGCTATTACCCAGGTGTATCGGAGCAAAACCATTGTTGATAGCTTTGTAAATCTCACTTTCAGTGAAGTCTCCCTCAGGCCCGATCATAATTGTAACGTCCGAATCAGGCGGGCATACAGCAGTTATTTTTGATCTTTCAGATGCTTCGTAGCAATGAGCTATAAGCCTGACCGGCGAACTAAGGTATGATACAAAATCCTTGAAGGGAACGGCATTGTTCAGGACAGGCTTCCTTGCCTTAAGAGATTGTTTCATTGCGGAAATAATTATGTTGTCAAGCCTTTCCTTTCTTATGCCTGGTTTTTCAGTATTATGACTTATCACCGGCGTGATCTCATCAATACCAATCTCAACGCATTTTTCAATCATCCATTCAAACCTGTCATTGTTTTTAAGAGGGGAGACAGCAAGATGCAGCCTGTATCTTCTGTCTTCAAATCCTTTAGTCACTCCGGTAACAGAAATGATACATCTCTTCTGGTCGGGATCAGAAATAATTCCCTCGTACATGTTTCCCTTGCCATCTGTCAGTTTTACACACGTTCCTTTTGTCATCCGCATAACACGGACGATGTGCCTTGACTCTTTTTCATCAAGGATATAGGTGTCGCCTATAATATCCGGTGCATAAAATACCTGCATAATATCTGTTGCTACAAAAATACGGAAATTGTACTACTATAAAGCTTATGTTTAAAAAGGTTTATGTTATTTAGCGTTCAAAAAGAAAAATCCATATGCAATGAAGATTGGAATTATTTCAGACACACACGGATGGATTCATCCTTCGCTGTTTGGTTTTTTTGCTGAAGTGGACGAGATATGGCACGCAGGCGATATAGGTAATCTGGAAACTGCTGATAAACTGTCTGATTTCAAACCTTTACGTGCAGTATATGGAAATATTGATGATGCGGAGGTACGGACCGTTTTCAGGGAACACGAAAAGTTTACTGCAGAAGGTATTAATGTATGGATAACTCATATAGGAGGGTATCCCGACCATTATGACAGGAGGATCCGGCATCTGATATATGATTATCCTCCCGATCTTTTTATCTGCGGGCATTCTCATATTGCAAAGGTCCAGTATGACAGGAAGGGTGGTTTCCTTTTCATTAATCCCGGGGCTGCCGGGAACAATGGCTTTCACAAATATATTACGGCTGTCCGTTTACAGATTGATGATAAGAAAATTCACGATCTTGAGCTCATTGAGTTGGGTGAGAGAGGTAAGGTAATTACCTGACGTCTTCACCTTCATCAGGATTATCGCTTTCCATTCTTCTCAGGAAGCGGCTTAATCGTCCTTCAACGGCTATCATATATGTATATGGTGTTCGTGTAGTTGATTCAGGATGTTTACGGGCATTAAGTTTTGTGTTCGTGATGATTGAATTATATTCTGTGTTGCTCGATTGTGTCATCATTACTCCCCTGAAATAAGAGAAGTAATACCATGTCGACCTGTCGGCTTTAAGATATATATCAATCATATCTCCTGATCTCCTGTGCTGTATTTCAATATAACCGTCCACGTAAACATTCACAGGCTGGACCCCGATGAAGCCAATTCCTATCTTCCCTGAAGAACGGAATGAGCCGGTAGCCTCATTCCAGCGAAGGTTCACATCATTAAGCAGAAGTTCATAGTTATATTCCTTAGGTAGATTTTTTGATGAACCGAAAAGATCCATCTCCTGCTTGATCTGGGTGGCGGCACTCTCTCCAAGAAGTTCTTTCATACCCTTTTTGTTGAGATCTGTATTAAGGTTTACAGGTTTAAGTGATGGAATCATCCTTATTTCATCCGACATCAGTTTCAGGGCATCTTCCGAAAAATAGAAATCGAGTGCAAGAATAGCATGTATGTTAACTTTGCCTGAATCAATGACATGCCTTACATTACCAGTACTTTTTATGTTTACCAGGTCGAATTTGACACCAAGGTTAAGATCTCCCTCTCCCGTTAGAACGCAATAGTTTTTATCAAAACCGATCATGTTGCCGGGCAGTGACTCATCGGCGAGCTTTTCACGCGAAGCGATCTGGTACATACCTTTTGCTTTATTGTAGTACAGGTAACCGGATGCGCTGACAATTGGAATGTCTGACCATGATTTTTCAGCAGAAAGAAATGCAGGGTAGATGTGAACAGAATCTGTATTCATAAATGAACCAGAGAAGACAAGATTGTCATTTATATCGCGTGGTTTTTCACTGATTGGTATCATTACATTCTTAGGATCTATCAATGACTTGAACTTGACATTGTAGCTTTTTATTTCATCACATTTTTGAACGATACCTGCGGCTCCGGTGAAAGTCAGAAAATCTTTCCCTGCATTAAGCATCACATCACCTGTGAATGAGAATTCCGGGCTCAGCATGAATTGTTGCGATACAGGTATGTAACCTCTCGCACTCGTAGTAAGGGTGTCAACTTCCAATTCGGGAAAACTTATCGGCTGCGGATTGCCACTTTCATTGACATAATCATATACTGCACTTCCCGTATACCTCCTTGTCGATTCAATGTCAATCTTTCCATCGTGAAGTATATATTTGTTATTGACGGCCAGCAGGGCATTCTGTAACTGCTGAATCTTTGCTCTCCTGTTAATAATGATCTTCCCGTTTTCCGGCTGAATCAGAGCATCTGCGATATGGATATAACTAATGTCTTCTGCTTCTATATATTCCTGATCGAGGTGATATCTTCCCTTCCAGGATGAAAAGGCAATTGTATCTTCCATTATATTTGTGGCGAAGAATGTAGGCTTTTCCAGATTGTTAAGATCAAGCCGTACCATCTTATCTGGGGTAAGAAGCGGAGTATCCGATTTCCCTTTTTGCTCCATATCAAGAATCCTTGTATCCATATTGTATTCAAAGTCTGTCATTGTACAGATATACTGGATCTCCGGGAACTTGACAACAGAGGAGTCGGTGTTAAGGTGGAACATTGACATTTTCGTGCCAAAGTTGATATCGCTGTTGACATTTTCAGCTATAAATGAATAGCCGTTAGTGGTTTTCGATTTAAGGTTATAATCTGACGTATCGGCCTTTATTGAGTTTGGAGTGAACCTGAACTGGTTTGAAGTAACCCTTGAATCGGAAGTGTTTATTATACCATCACCTTTCAGTACTGCAGGTGTAAGATTGACAGATCCGTCGAGTGTTGTCCCGTTATCGAACATGCTGAAATACTTGCCTGTGGTATTAGAAGCAAGCCACTCGTTATTATCAGCCAGCCACTTAATATCTACATTGTCACTTTTCAAAACAGGGTATCTGCCCGTAGAATCGATTTTCATTACGAAGGACGATGCATGTGTCAGCATTGAATCCGGGAAAAACCTGTATTCTTCAGACTGGGTGACAGACGACAAATGATTTAGCGTACCACTTCCTATAAGTCCTTTATTACTCATATTTATCTCATTGAATAACCTTCCCTTTCCCCCGTAAACCTCTATCCCTTCTTTTGGTATGACCATGTTAAATCCCAGTGAGTTATTTTCCTGGATTGTCAGATACTGACGCATGGGCTTTAGAATCTTTCCACCTACAAATTCCCCGGTCAGATTCATATCATTATTGGTATAATGATCAATATTCTCATAGGTAAAAGGATCTATTTTAAAATAAAAATCATCTTTCTTATATACTCCCTCCAGACCAGGGATTTTGTCATAGAATATATAAGAGTAAGTGGTGGCATTAATTATCGGGTACTGCTTATAGCTTAACAGTCCCGATTTATTAGCCGGATCATCAATATACAGTTGGGCAGATCCGAGTTGTATAAGGTTGTCAACTTTCTTGATAACCGGATTTCCGAGCATGTCTTTTTTATCCGTCTCCACTGCGATCTTGATTGAATCAATCTTTTGCAGGTCTATTTTAAAAGTGTCGTACCGGAAGACGAACTGGTGACCATAGACAGTAAATAATCCTGCACTTACAACGCCGTTGAAGGATATATCACGATCCTTGCCTATAACAAGCTGTTGTTTATATGGATAAATTGCCACTTTTTGTGAGTCACTTAGCAGAACGCCTCTGACACCGTTTACTGTTAGTCTGAAGTTCCTCATGTCGAGACTTGCGTTGTCGGTTGGTGCTTTAGTCTCGCTGATTATATTCAGAACATCATAGTCTTTCTTTTTGGCATAGGCGGCAATAAAATCCTTGGTTTTCTGCTTAATTGTTACCTCGTTGTTGGTCCTGTCATAATACAGGAAACCCTGGTTGGCAAGATCGATACAAAGACCTGTAACGGATTCCTGTGGACGGTGCAGCCATTTGGCAAATTCAGGTACCGGGAATGTTTCTGAATAGTACCATTCAGCAAATCTTATGAGCTGATATAGTGGGTGATAATCATCAATTCCCATAAGCTTCATGAAATAATCGGAGTTGAAGTATGAGGATGATTCGAACTCAGCCTGGCCCAGGGAAGCTCCCCTTGCCCTCGACATGATCACCTTCGATTCATTCATATTCCATGACAGGTATTCAAAATACATATCCATACTATGATACGAATCGAAATACGGACTTTTAGATACAGGATTGTTTGTACGGAAAAGGTTTACCTGCCTTGTGCCTGCGAAGTAGGAAAATCCAAGATTGGCATGGTATATTGAATCTTGCCCAAGATAAAGCGACATGGAAGTTTCCTGGCTGTTAAGCCCGTCTTTGGAAAATGTGAAGTCTTTGGAC